>DASPKB010000258.1:0-7835 GCA_035628315.1 Gemmatimonadales bacterium
ATGGTGAGCGAAAAGGCCGTACAGCAGCGGGTGGGCGAGTTCCATCTGTATTCGCTGCCCGGCCGAAGCACCCTGCTTCCGGGCCAGACCACGTCGGTATCGCTGTTCGATCCGGCCGAAGTCAAGTACGAGCACAACTACATCGTGCACGGCGACGTGCCCTATTGGGGGTTTTTACCGCAGCAAGGCGAGCAGGTGGATGTGCCGGTCGAGATCACCTATACCCTCAAGCGGCCCCGGAAGACCAGCTTCGGCGATGAACCACTGCCGGGCGGAGTAGGGCGGGTGTATCAGCGGGACAGTGCCGGAGGGCTGCAGCTGGTCGGCGAAGCCTCCGTGGAGCACACTGCTCCCGGAAACGATCTGAAGCTCGTGGCAGGGAATGCGTTTGATATCACGGCGCGACGGGTTCAGACCAGCTATGTAACTCGGCGGGACAGCACCAAGGCGCGGGGAGTACACACCGTGGCTACCGCCGACTACCGGGTGACGCTCAAGAACGCGCTGGATACCGCCGTGACGGTATCGGTTCAGGAGGAGCGAGCCGGTGAGTGGACCGTAGTGTCGAGCTCGGTGCCTGCGGAAAAGATCTCCTCGACCATCACCCGGTTTCGGGTGCGAGTGCCGGGACGGGGCGAGGCGATCCTGAACTATCGGATTCGGGTGATCTGGTGACGGTCACCATCATCCATCTCTCCGACCTTCACTTCGGCGCGTACGCCGATCTCAAGCAGATAGAGGCACTGGAAGGATTTCTTCCCTCGCTCGCTCCAACCGCTTTGGTGGTATCCGGAGACCTGAGCCAGCGTGCCCGCCATGGTGAATTCCAGGCGGCGCATGTGTTCATGCATCGAATGCGAATGAGAGTCCCGGCGCTGATTGTACCGGGCAATCACGACGTCGAGTGGTGGAGAAGCCCCTTCAGCCTGCTCGGCGAGAAGCGGAAGTACGCCAAGTACCTGCGCTACTACGGGGACCTTCGCCCCACACTCGAGGTGCCCGGTGCCATCATCGCCGGCGCAGTGAGCGGCTACGGGGTGGCCTTTGGCTCCCTGACCTGGAACCTTCGCGACCTTGCAGTGAAGGGTCACCTGCCGAGAGCGGAAACCAATCGGGTCAAGAAAATCTTCGCCAAGGCTTCTGACGAGCTCGCCAAGATTCTGGTAGTGCACCACAACGTGCTCGCCGGCGGAACCGGCCGCATGGGGCTCGCGCGCTGGCGTTCGGCCCATAAGCGGCTGCTGGATACCGGGGCGGACGTGATCCTCTGCGGGCACGATCACTTCGAGGGGGCGGGTCAGATCGAGGGAGGGTTGACGGTGAGCACATCTGGCACCCACAGCTACCGGCAGCGCGGAGGACGCCCCTCGGTATTCAATCTCGTTACCCTGGATGCCCAGTCCGTCCACATACAGCATTTTCGTTGGGTGTCCAACGACCGGCAGTTCATACCATCCGACAAGTTTTCTTTTGCCAGGAAGGGCGCGCCCAAGGTGGCGGTGTCGATCGCGGGTGGAGATCAGGGACTGTGAAGGCTGGTAAGCGAGTACGCGGGGATACGGATCAGTGTTTTCTATTCGAGCATTGCTTGCCTGACCGACTGGTGTCGCTTGGCTTGAAGGATGTCGACAGGGTCGTCACCCACACCAACCAAACTGTCATGTTGAGTCTGAGCCGGGGCACCCTCCGGATTCACCGAGGATATGCCTTTGCCCCCGACGGTGTGTTGCAGGCGGTGATTCGGTTCCTCAATCCGCGGGTCCCTCGGGCGCAGCGCCGGGTGGCGGAGCGGGAGTTCCTGGGGTTCCCGGTGCAGGCGTATGCGCCCGTGGTGGAACGGCCACGCCGGCCGGAGCGGGCGCGGCCCGGAGACGTGCGCCTGCTGCACCGGCTGGAAGCGTTGCATCGCGAGCTGAACCAGCGGCACTTCGACGGGTCGTTACCCGAGATTCCGATTCGGCTGTCCAGTCGCATGAAGCGTCGCCTCGGTGAGCTCGCGGTCGACAACAAAACCGGAAAGGCAGCGGAGATCGCACTCAGCCGGCGCCACATCAACCGGCATTCCTGGTCGGAAGTGGAGCACACACTGCTGCACGAGATGGTGCACCAGTGGCAGGCGGAGAGCGGCTTGCCCGTGGACCATCGAGCGGGTTTCCGCCGGAAAGCACGTGAAGTCGGTGTGCTGGCAGCGGCGAAACGCAAGGTTACTGCCTGACCGCCCTACGTCTATCCGGCTGTTATATTCCCGCCAGTACCTGACTTCACCTCACGAGGCAACTGATGGCGACGGCGACCGGCACATCCCAGTTCACCGGGGTCGATTTCCTCAACTTCGATTCGCTCCTGTCCGAGGAAGAACGCGCCATTCGTGATACGGTGCGTACCTGGGTCGACGACAACCTGATCCCGATCATCGGTCAGGCTTACATCGAGGGGAAGTTTCCCAAGCAACTGATCCCGGGCATGGCCGAGCTGGGTCTCTTCGGCGCCAACCTGCCCGAGGAGTATGGCTGCGCCGGACTGAACAACGTGGCCTACGGCCTGATTATGCAGGAGCTGGAGCGAGGCGACAGCGGAATTCGCTCGTTCGCCTCGGTGCAGGGAGCGCTGGTTATGTACCCGATCTACGCTTTCGGCAGTGATGAGCAGAAGAAGCAGTGGCTGCCGCTGCTGGCCTCGGGTCAAGAAATCGGCTGCTTCGGGCTGACCGAACCGGACTACGGGTCCAATCCCGGGGGCATGGCTACAACTGCCCGCGAAACCCGTGACGGCTGGATCCTGAACGGCACCAAGATGTGGATCACCAATGGATCGCAGGCTACCGTCTCGATCATCTGGGCGAAAACCGGCGATATGAAAGACCCCAAGTCAATTCGCGGGTTCATCGTGCCCACGGACACCAAGGGGTACACCGGAAGGGATCAGAAGGGAAAGCTCTCGCTTCGGGCCTCAGATACCAGCGAGATCCATCTGCAGGACGTCCAGCTGCCGAAGGACGCCATCCTTCCCAAGTCCAGCGGCCTCAAGAGCCCACTCATGTGTCTCACCCAGGCACGCTATGGGATTGCCTGGGGGGCGATCGGAGCGGCGATGGCCTGCTACGACGAGGCTCTTCGCTATTCGGGGCAGCGGGTCATGTTCGAAAAGCCGATTTCGGCTACCCAGATCCAGCAGGTGCGCCTGGTCGAGATGTTGACCGAGATCACCAAGGCTCAGTTCATGACGCTCCAGCTCGGCAAGCTCAAGGACGCGGGCACCATGACGCCTTATCAGGTCTCCCTGTGCAAGCGGAACAACGTGAACATGGCTTGTGAGTGCGCCCGCGAGGCTCGGCGTCTGCTTGGCGCTAATGGTATTCTGGCCGAGTATCACTCGATGCGGCACATGGCGAATCTGGAGTCGGTGTACACCTACGAAGGGACCCATGACATGCACTCGCTCATCGTGGGCGAGGCGATCACCGGCCACGCAGCCTACACGTGACGTTCGTCACGGCCTGACAGGACCGGAGATACGACCCTGTAGAGGAGTTGGCGCACCTCTACAGGAGTCTCACGATGGCCAATCGGGTGACGGTGTGGTGGCAGGGTGAGGAGTATGACGCGGTTCGCCAGGACGGCAGTGACGCGGCCCCGGACCCTGGGCCCGTGTGGCAGTTGCTGCATGATGGGGCACCACTGACCAGCTTCGCGGCGGAGCCGGGCGAGGCCGCCGGATCGGTCAAGGAGAAAATCCTCGGATGGCTGGAAGCCAACCGAAGCAGGCCGGCCATGGATGTCGGGCGCCAGTAGATTCCGGTCAACCTTTGCTCCGAGCCCCCCGTGCTGAAGCGGGGGGCTCAGTTTATGCTACGCTGATGCCACGAACTCACCGGTCACGCGCCGCTGCCATTCTGTTGCTCCTCGCGCCGAGCCTCGTGCTCGCCCAAGAACCCGATAGCGCTACCGCTGATACCAATCGAGTGACTCAGCTGGAAACCATCGAGGTGACCAGCTCCATTGCTCCAACGGCTGGTCCGGTCATCGGCAGCGGTATCCCGGCCAGGATTTCGACCGTCACTGGCGAAGCCATCGACGCGTGGGAGCCCCGGCTCCTCGCCGACGCGCTGGCCACCCAACCCGGCATCTCTGCCTACGATGACCTCGGATCTCCGTTCAAGCTGAACTTGAGCACGCGGGGCTTCAACGTGGGCCCGGTCGTCGGCCTCCCTCCCGGCGTTTCGGTGTTTCTGGATGGGGTGCGCCAAAACGAGCCGGACGCTGCGGAGGTGAATTTCGACCTGTTACCCATGGAGCACGTGCAGCGGGTAGAGCTACTGAGTGGCTCCGGCTCGCTGCTCGGCCCTAATTCGCTGGGCGGAGCAATCAACCTGATCACCCGCCGGGGAAGCGGGCCGCTCGACGCCGAGGCCGAAATCTCCGGTGGGTCATTCGGCTCGTACTCGGGCGAGGCCTCCCTCGGCGGTGTTACCGGTGGGGGGCTGGATTACTATCTGGCCGGCGGATATGAGAACGAAGACGGGTGGCGTCAGGCCACTGGAGCCGAGAACCTCAATGGCTTCTTCAACCTCGGACGGAGAGGGTCGGCATCAGGGATAAGTCTCCAAGCCTTCGGGGCTGAATCCCGCGCCGAGACGGCCGGCTCACTTCCCGAGAGCATCTTCAACACCTCTCCCCAGACCAACTTCACCGTGGGCGATTTCGAGGATCTCAACCAGCTCCAGGCATCGCTCTCCGGCTACGCACCGCTCGGCAATACACGGGGAGGTTTTACCGCCTACATCCGCCGCACCCGAGCCGAGCGTTTCAACGTCAACCAGGCGCCGGACAATAACGTGCGGTCGTTTACGGTGAACCGCACTATCGGCGGAAATCTCGATTGGCGCTGGACCACGCCTCGGCCAAACGGAAGTTTCTCGCTGCGGCTTGGCGCCGACGGTGCTGCGCACCAGGTACATATTCAGCTCTTCGAGGAGAACCCGGTCGATCCCACCGACCAGACGCTGAACACGGATGTCCGTAGCCCCAGTTACGATATCGCCGGCTACGCCCTCGCCGACTTGCGGCTGGATCAGGTGACCTTCTCGGGTGGCTTCCGTTACGACTATATCCACATCCCGTTCGAGGATGTGCTCGATCCCGCGGCAGACACTACCAACAACTTCAGTCGCCTGAGCCCTCGCGGGGGTGTGAGCCTCGAGGTTGGCCCGGGTGCATCGGTGTACGCGTCGGTCGGCCAGAGCTTCCGCGCTCCAGCGATACTCGAGCTTGCCTGTGCCGACGAAACCGCGGCGTGCCCCCTTCCGTTTGCGCTGGGCGACGATCCGCCGCTGGACCCGGTGGTAGCCACCACCTTTGAAGTGGGAGGCCAGATCGTGCGTGGGCCGGCAGTCGTGAGCGCCTCCCTGTACCGGACCAACGTGCGGGACGACATCTCGTTCATCCAGTCCGAAACCGCCGTTTATGAGGGCTTCTTCGACAACATCGGGGATACCCGGCGTGAAGGCGTGGAGCTGGGAGTCCAGGTGCTGCCGACTGAAGCTGTGTCGCTATACGCTAATTACGCTTTCACCCGCGCCACCTTCCGGGATGCCGCGGAGATCTTCAGCATCCGGGCGGATGACGCGTTCGTAGGCAGTCCGCTGGCGGGAGAGAACGATGTGGCCGAAGGTGACCGCCTGCCGCTTGTCCCCGACCACCAACTCAAATTCGGCGGGTTACTCGACCTCGAGTCGGGGCTCCAGTTCGGCGTCGATGCGCGGTATACCGGCAAGCAGTGGCTTCGAGGCGATGAGGCAAACGAGACCGTCCCGCTGGACGGCTATTTCGTGGCAAATCTCAGGGCGGGCTTCACCCGGGCCGGCTGGGAGCTTTCTGCCGTAGTGTCCAACCTGTTCGACCGCCACCCACCGGTCTTCGGGACATTCAATGAGAATCGGAACACAGGTGCCTTGGAGCGCTTCCTTACCCCTCTCAACGCCCGAGCCTTCAAGTTCGTAGTCCGCCGGTCCTTCGGGTCGGGAACTCAACAAGACTAGAGTGACCGTGGTCACCGACCGGTCTCTTGCATCACCCCATCCTGTCAACCGTCGTTTTCTCCGGAACCAACTGGGTTGGAGGGCATATGCAGGGTACGGCTGTCGCGGTCCCGGTGCGGGACACCGGTGACGCTTTAAGGGCTTCGCTCACGGGCGCTTTGAACACTTTCTTCTCAGCCATTCCCCGGATTCTCGGGTTTGCAGTCGTTCTCATCGTCGGCTGGATCATCTCCTCGCTGCTCGCCCGCGGGGTCCAGGCGCTGCTCCACGCGGTCAAGTTCAACGAGCTGGCACGCCGGTCCGGCTTTGCCGATTTCGTCCAGAAGATGGGAGTAAGGGACGATGCTTCGGGCGTCATTGCCGGAATCGTCAAGTGGTTTGTGCGCCTCATAACACTGGTAGTGGCGTTCGACACCCTCGGCCTGCCGGCGGTGTCCAATGTGCTGCAGCAGCTTCTGCTTTGGCTGCCAAATCTGGTGGTTGCACTGGTCGTGCTGGTCATCGGTGGGCTCGCAGCGAAGGCGCTGTCGCAACTGGTTCGCGGCGCATCAGCCGAGGCGGGCTTCTCCAACCCGGATATGCTGGCAACGGTCACCCGCGTTGCGGTTTGGGGCTTTACGATCGTGGTGGCCATCAACCAGCTCGGCATCGCCACGACCCTGATCAACACGCTCATGATCGGATTGGTCGGAGCCCTTGCGCTCGCTTTCGGCCTGGCGTTCGGATTGGGCGGCCGGGACCGCGCGGCCCAGATGCTCGACCGAGCCGGCCGCAATCTGGAACAGGCCGGGCCTCGATTGGAACGGGCCGCATCGGCGGCTCGCAATCAGGCCCAAGGGATGGCGCAGCAAGCCCAGGGCATGGCTCAGCAGGCCACCGAGGGCCATCGGAGCGCGATGGGCAACGGCTGGGTCGAGCGATCCGACATCGACCGGCGCCGGGTTGAGCGCCCCGGAATTCGGGATCGGCGTATGGGCGGCAGCTCTGCCTGACGCCAGGTACCACCACGATGCACGAGGCCACCTCTGGTGGCCTCGTTTGCGTTCTGGTTCAGCGCGGAGATAGCTTTGCCGCCTGGCCGGCTACCCGTCTCAGGAGCATGCATTGAAAGTCGCGGTTTGTATCAAGCGAGTCCCCGACATGGAGATGCGGTTCTCCATCGCGGCTGACCGGAAATCGCTGGATCAGGGCGGACTCAAGTTCGAGATGGGGGACTTCGATGGGTACGCCCTTGAGGTTGCCCTGCAGCTCGTCGAAAAGCAGGGGCCCGGCGAAGTGGTGGTGGTCTCACTGGGACCCGACGGCGTCCAGGAGACGCTCCGAAAGGGCCTGGCCATGGGTGCGGCCCGCGCGGTGCAACTCAAGGCCGATGACGTCGGGTTCGACGGCCTGGCGGTTGCCCGCGCGCTGGCGGCCGAGCTGAAGGACGGCCAGTACGATTTGATCTTACTCGGCCGGATGGCAACCGACACGGCCAACGGCACCGTGGGCCCGATGGTGGCTGAGCTGCTGGGGCTCCCCTGCGTGACCGGAATTTCCCAGCTGGACATCGCCGGAAGCCAGGGCACCGCTCGGCGAGACCTGGAAGGGGCTTCGGAATCCGTGGAGTTCCCGCTTCCGGCTGTGCTGACGATTGATGAGGGGATTGCGCGCCCTCGGCTCGCATCGCTCAAGGGCATCATGGCGGCCAAGAAAAAACCACTCGAGGTCAAGCCAGCTCAGCTGGGCCAAGCCAACCTCCTGGTTGAATCGATGGAGTTACCGGCCGAGCGTCCTCCTGGACGGATTATAGGCGAGG
>DASPKB010000259.1:0-4433 GCA_035628315.1 Gemmatimonadales bacterium
TCATCCCTTTAAGTGTCCTGGCGACGTCGTGTGTTCGGTCTTGCGGCTCATGGTCCTGGAGTAGTTCGTCCCGCTCGGCTGCGCTGTGACGGGGAACCCTGCGAGCGCCGCGCAGTAGTCGCATCCTGCCCCATGATTCGAAAGGAAGCACCATGGCAGAACAATTGAGCGAGAACTTCATGAGGGCGGTCCAGCACGCCGAGCTTACCGGAGAGCTTGATTCCTTGCTGGCGCTGTTTCGGGACGATGCGGAGGCGCTCAACCTGGGGCGCACCGAGCCGGCGCAGGGGAAGGACGAGCTTCGGGAGTTCTGGCAGGCGTATCTCTCCGCCTTCCGGGAGATCCGGTCGGAGTTCATCCACGTGCTCGACGCTGATTCCGGTTCAGTGCTGGAATGGGTAAGCCAGGGGACGCTGCCCGATGGGTCGCCCATCGAGTACCGGGGGGTCAGCGTTCTGGAAGTCGAGGGCGACAAGGTGCGAAAATTCCGCACCTACTATGACTCGGCCGTGTTTCTCCCCCAAGGCGCCAAAGCCTGATGGCGCATAGAAGCCTAAGGCATGTTGGCGAATGGATTAGGTCCAATGGCCAGGGAGGGAATTGAACCCCCGACACGCGGATTTTCAGTCCGCTGCTCTACCAACTGAGCTACCTGGCCGTGGGGCGGGAATATAATATTGAGCACCCATGCCGCCACCTGAATTCCCCAACTTGACCGTTCTGTCTCACCCCCTCATCCAGCACAAACTCACCATTCTTCGCGACAAGCACACCAGCACCCGGGATTTCAAGCAGCTGGTGAGTGAGATTGCGACGCTGATGGCATACGAGGTCACCAAGGATCTGGCCACCGCCCCGGTCGAGATCGACACTCCGCTCGAGCGTACCACCGGCACCCAGGTCTCGGGCAAGAAACTGACACTCGTGCCAATCCTTCGAGCCGGCCTGGGCATGGTGGACGGCATCACCCAGCTAATTCCCTCGGCCCGGGTTGGACACATCGGACTCTACCGCGACCACGACACGCTTCAGCCGGTGGACTATTACTTCAAGATTCCCGCAGACCGGGTGGAGCGTGATTTCTTCGTGCTCGACCCCATGCTGGCTACCGGTGGATCAGCCGTTGCCGCTGTTGGAGCGCTGAAGAAAGCCGGTGCCCGGCGGATCCGGTTTCTCAGCCTGGTGGCCGCACCGGAAGGCGTGCGCCGGATGCTCGAGGCTCATCCCGATGTACCGGTGTTTGCCGCTGCGCTGGACCGGGAGCTCAATGACAAGGGATATATCCTGCCCGGCCTGGGTGATGCGGGGGACCGGCTGTTTGGGACTCGCTAGAAAGCCACCTTGAGCTCACTTCGACTCACCTTCTGGGGCGCGGCCGGGCAGGTCACCGGCTCCATGCACCTGCTCGAGGCCGCCGGCGCCCGCATTCTGCTCGATGCCGGCCTCTTCCAGGGCCGGAGAGCCGAAGCCCACGCGCTGAACCTCCAGCTGCCATTCGACGCCCGCCGGATAGACAGCGTCGTGCTGAGTCACGCGCACATCGACCATACCGGCCGGCTGCCGCTCCTGGTCAAGGAAGGATTTCATGGACCGGTGTACGCCACACCGGCTACCCGCGACCTGAGCGCGGTGATGCTGGCCGACGCGGCGCACATCCAGGTAAAGGACTACGAGTTTCTCCAGCGGCACGGCCGGGTGGCCCCTGAGAGCGAGCCGCTCTACTCACTCCGGGACGCGGTGGCGGTGCAGGACCTGATGATCGGCGTGCCGTACCGGCGAGTGTTCCACGTGCGGAAGCACCTGGCGCTCGACTTTCTGGAGGCAGGGCACATTCTGGGCTCGGCGGCGGTGGATCTCAGGGTTAGTGAGGGCAGCAACCATCGCCTGGTCTTCTCGGGAGACATCGGAAGGAGCAACCTGCCGATCGTGCGCAACCCGGAGCCGCCGACCGGCCCGATCGACACGCTGATCATCGAGGCGACTTACGCCGACCGGAGCCACGAGTCTTTTCACCAGGCGGAATCCCGGCTCGCCGAGGCGGTGCGAAGGACCGCGGCGCGAGGCGGAAAGGTCCTGATACCTGCGTTTGCGGTAGGAAGGGCTCAGGAGCTGATCTACAGCCTGCACCGGCTGTCCCGTGCAGGGCAGATACCCGAGGTGCCCATCTACCTCGACAGTCCACTAGCCGTTGACATCACCACCGTGTTCCGGATGCACCCGGAAGTGTTCGACCGGCGCGAGGAGCTGATCGAGGCCACCAACCAGTTATTCGATTTCCCCCTGCTTCGGTATGTCCGGGAAGTCGCGGAGTCCAAGGCCCTGAACGGCAATCACGGGCCGGCTGTCATCATTGCCGCCTCGGGTATGGCTGAATCCGGCCGCATCCTTCATCACCTGGTCCACGGTATCGGTGACCACCGGAACTTGGTGCTGTTCGTGGGTTTCCAGGCCGAGCACACGCTGGGACGCCGAATCCAGAACCGGCCGGACAAGGTGCGCATTCACGGCCAGGAGTACGAGGTGCAAGCCGAGATCGAATCGATCAACGGATATTCGGCCCATGCCGACCGCCAGGAGCTACGCAGCTGGGTTCGGCGGCTGGGTGGACCGGTCCGCAGGGCATTTGTGGTACACGGCGAGCCGGCCGGCCTGGAGGCAATGGCCGCACTGCTGCGCGAGGAAGGCGTGCGGGAGGTAACCGTCCCGAAACACGGGGAGAGCTTCGACCTGTGAAGGCGGAACGGCGGAACGAGGGAACGAGGGAACGTTCCGTCGTTCCACCGTTCCGTCGAGTCCTCGGCTGGGCTGTCCTTACGGCCGCAGTCGTGTACACTGTCGCGCTGGTTCTCGTGCTGGTGGTAAGCCAGCAGGACCAGCGGCGACCGGCCGATGCGATAGTGGTGCTCGGCGCAGCTCAGTACAACGGCCGCCCTTCGCCCGTGCTCCGGGCCCGGCTGGACCACGCGCTTCAGCTGTACCGGGAGGGGCTGGCCCCACGCATCGTGGTGACCGGCGGGGTGGGCCGGGGCGATACTACCAGCGAGGCCACCGTTGGTCGCAACTACCTGCTCAACCGCAAGGTGCCGCCACGCGCAGTGGTGGCGCAGCCGCAGGGCCGCTCGACCCAAGCCTCGATGACCGCGGTGGCCGTCTGGCTGGAAGCAGCCCAACTGAGGCGGGTCATACTCGTCAGTGACCCCTTTCACATGTTTAGGCTGAGAATGGAAGCGCGGCGCACCAATCTGGAAGCGTATACGTCTCCGACGGAAAGCAGCCCTATTTCCGACAATCCGGTGCTCGAGCTGCGCTATCTTGCGGCTGAGGCGCTCAAAATTCCGGTCGCATGGATTCAAGCTATCTCGCCTCTCACCTCTCACCCCTCAGCGCCATGACCCTCGTCTCCTCCGAACGCCTTTATACCGGAAGAGTGATAAATCTGGATCGGGACACGGTGCAGTTCCCCAACAACTCGACCGGCCAGCTCGAGATGATCCGGCATCCCGGCGCGTCGGCTGTTGTGCCCTTCATCGACGAGCCCCGCGCCCCTGACCCCCGGATCTATCTAATCCGCCAATTCCGTCACGCCGCGAATGGCGTCATCTGGGAAATCCCCGCAGGGCGCCTAGATCCGGGTGAAACCGCCGCCACCTGCGCTCAGCGGGAGCTGGAGGAGGAGATCGGGATGACGGCCGACGTTCTGGCCCGACTCACCACGATCTATACAACTCCCGGGTTCACCGACGAAAAGATCCACATCTTCATGGCCCACGAGCTCAAGAAGGGCACCCACCGCCGGGAGCCGGATGAATTCATGGAAGTACACACCAAACGCTGGTCCGAGGTGATGAACTTGATTCGCACCGGCGAAGTCGTGGATGCTAAGACGGTGGTGGCGTTGATGTTCGTTCAGGCTTTTCGGCGCTGACCGGAGCGAGTCCCGTCTTACCTGACCCCCGGGGACGCGGTACGTTTCAGATATGCCTGCACATTCGGTCGACGCGCTTTCCAAGTCCCTCAAAAAGGGGGAGCTGGCGCCGGCGTACTACCTGTACGGATCGGAAGACGTCCTTAAGGACGAGGCCGTCCGGAGCATTATCGACAGAGCCACTGATCCCTCCATGCGAGACTTCAATCTGGATCAGCGCTCGGCTACCCAACTCGATCCTGAAGACATCCACTCCCTTTGTAACACTCTCCCCATGATGGCAGAGCGCCGAGTCGTCCTGCTGCGCGATATCGAGGCCTGGAAGCGAAAGACGAAGGCCCGAAACGGTTTTCTGCGTTACCTGGAGCAGCCCAGCCCGGATACGGTGGCCATTCTGGTCCAGGGCTCCGGCGAGGACCAGGATGACAAGGAGCTGGTTCGCGGTTGCTATGCGGTGCGATTCGACCCTCTGTCTTCCGAGCGCGCGGCAAAGTGGGCCTTGCGCGAG
>DASPKB010000260.1:0-2071 GCA_035628315.1 Gemmatimonadales bacterium
CGCTCGGCATGCAGAAGCGGCAGCACCAGCGGGAAGACTTCGGCGCCCACCCGGACCCGGCCGACGAGATACGCGCCCTTGTTCCGATAGAACACCGAGCGAAGCATGTCCAGCTGGACACTGCCGGCGTGGGGGGCCACCGTGCGCGCTCGTGCCTCGATCAGCTCCGCTACCAGAGCCGCATCACGTTCCAGCTGGGCATAGGGAACACGCCACGAGAAGCTTCGGAGGAGCTGCCGCACGAAATCAGCATCGATCAGGGATGCCGAATGACTCTGGAAGACCGGCGACTCATCTTCGGTGTTTGATTCTGATTCATCCGGTTCGAGGTACTCGATAGCGGGATCCACTCCCACGGTGCTGAATACCCTTCGAGTGACCGAGTTGAAGAACGTCTCCGCCAGTTCGGCGTCGGGACGGTGACGCACGCGGGCGGCGTGGTCCCGCTTCATAGCGGCCCAGACCGTTCGCTCCAGCACGGCGTCCTGCAGGATGTCGTTGACGTCAGCCACCGCAGCGTCGACGTGCGCCTTGTAGAGCGCCAGCCGCTCAGTGGCGTCCGCCTGTGCTCCGGCCCAGTCCCGCTGCTCGAAGCGGGTGCGTCCCCGCAGCGTGATCTCCTCGAAGCCGCGCGCGTACTCGGCGTACGCGCTGTGAATGGCGGTTCCTGCCGCGGTGACCGGCGGCCAGGTCGTATTGCTGTTCATCCGTCACCCGGCCAGATTGAGCGGCAATCCCGGCCCCAACCCGATCTCGGTAGCAAAGGACCCGTCGTATGGCATCGACCTCTACCCTCCCGCAGCGACCCCACGCGCCCCCCGACGGTGAAGCAGTCACCATGCGCGACGGCCGCTTGCAGGTGCCGGCTCAACCAGTCATTCCGTTCATCGAGGGAGACGGCACCGGCCCCGACATCTGGCGGGCGGCGCAGCATGTCTTCGACAACGCCATCAGCCGGGCCTATGGCGCCAGGCGACGGATCGCCTGGCTGGAGGTGCTCGCGGGGGAGAAGGCGAAGAATCAGACCAGCAGCTGGCTGCCGGACGAAACACTCGCGGCCATCGACCGCTACCTCGTGGCGATCAAGGGGCCGTTGACCACCCCGGTGGGCGGCGGATTCCGCTCTCTCAACGTGGCGCTCCGGCAAAAGCTGGATCTCTACGCCTGCGTGAGACCGGTCCGCTACTTCGCCGGAGTTCCCTCGCCGGTCAAGGCTCCCCAGGACGTGAACATGGTCATCTTCCGGGAGAATACCGAGGACATTTACGCCGGCATCGAGTACAAGGCACGGAGCGATGACGCTCGTCAGGTGATCGAGTTTCTCCAGCACCGGATGGGAGTGCAGACGATTCGCTTTCCGGATACGAGCGCCATCGGCGTCAAGCCGATCTCGGAGGAGGGCTCCCGCCGTCTGATCCGCTCGGCCATAGAATACGCCCTGGCGCACAAGTACGAGAGTGTCACCCTGGTTCACAAGGGCAATATCATGAAGTTCACCGAGGGTGGCTTCCGGGATTGGGGCTATGCCCTCGCCCGCGAGGAATTCGGCGCCAAAGAGCTGGACGGCGGCCCCTGGTGCAAGCTTCCCGGAGGACTGGTCATCAAGGACGTGATCGCCGATGCCTTTCTCCAGCAGATCCTCACCCGCCCGCGGGAGTATGGCGTCATCGCCACCATGAATCTCAATGGCGACTACATCTCCGATGCACTTGCCGCACAGGTTGGCGGCATCGGCATCGCACCCGGGGCGAACATCAACTACACCACCGGGCATGCGGTGTTCGAAGCCACTCACGGCACCGCTCCCAAGTACGCCGGCCAGGACAAGGTGAACCCCGGCTCGGTTATTCTGTCCGGCGAGATGATGTTCCGCTACCTGGGCTGGCATGAGGCCGCCGAGCTGATCGTGACCTCGCTGGAAAAAACCATCGGACAGAAACGGGTGACCTACGATTTCGAGCGGCTGATGCCCGGCGCTACCCTGCTCAAGACCAGCGAGTTTGCCCGGGCGATGGTTGAAAACATGTAAGCTCAAGGCGCTATCATTCTTTTCCCTTGAAGCGCCGGATGT
>DASPKB010000261.1:0-7095 GCA_035628315.1 Gemmatimonadales bacterium
CACTGCACTTCTTCCTGCCTGAAGCAATGTCGCTACTTTGGCTGCCAGCGCCTCCGGTGTAAAAGGCTTCTGAAGAAAAGGCTGACCCTCCTGGAGCAAACCCCGGCGCAAGATCTCGTCGTCGGTGTATCCGCTGATAAAGAGTACTGGTAGCTCCGGGCGGAGCTCGGCAGCGCGGCGCGCCAGCTCCGGACCATCCATGCCAGGCAAAATCACATCGGTGACTAGAAGATCGATGTGCCCGTCCTGCCGCTCGAGCACGCCGAGCGCCTGGTGGCTCCCGCTCACCTCGACCACACCGTACCCATGTTCCTGAAGTGACCGCGACGTCATCTGTCGCACACCGGGCTCGTCTTCTATGAGAAGGATAGTGCCTCCTCCAGAGGCGGCCGCGGCGGGCGACGTGCCCTGGATCGCCGCGGATTCCTCAGCCAGCGGTAGATACACCTTAAAGGTCGATCCCTGTCCCACTTCACTATACGCCCACACGTATCCACCACTTTGCTTGACGATCCCGTATACGGTAGCCAGGCCAAGACCGGTGCCCTTGCCGATGGGTTTGGTCGTGTAGAAAGGCTCAAACAACCGGCTGAGCGTGTCGGGTCCCATTCCATGCCCGGTATCGCTTACCGACAAGACAGCGTAGTGCCCGGGTCGAATGGCGACGCCGGAACGCTGCTTGGCATACGCCTCGGTCAGCTCGGTAACCCTGGTCTCAATGGCGACGCGCCCCCCCAGCGGCATCGCATCACGGGCATTAAGCACCAGGTTGAGGAGCACCTGGGAGAGCTGTCCCGGGTCCGCTTTGATCTGGGCCTGGGCCCGTAGCTGGAGCACCAGTGTTGAGCGCTCGCCGAGCGCGCGGCGGAGCACCCCATCCAGTCCCTGTACCACCTCATCCAGATCGAATACCCGGGTCTGAAGCACCTGGCGGCGGCTGAAAGCCAGCAACTGAGCGGTGATCGCTGCGGTCCGTTCCGCCGCTTCACGGATGTACTCGAGGTCCCTCTTGGCGTTGTCCGGCAGATCCGAACGGGACAGGAGGAAACTGGCTGCGCCGAGAACCACGGTCATCTGGTTGTTTGCTTCGTGCGCGACCCCTCCGGCGAGCTGGCCAACCACCTCCATCCTTTCGCTCTGCCGAGCGCGCTCCTCGATGAGGCGCTGCGCGGTAACATCGGTATTCACCTCGATTACGGAGTCAGGTTCGCCGGCTCGACCCCGCCGCAGAATCCATTGACTCGCGGCATGAACGCGGCGGCCATCCTTAGCGATGTGCACCAGCTCGCCTTCCCACCGGCCGGCGGCCTGGAGAGCCGCATGGATGTCATTTAACGGGATGGGAAATTCAGATTTCAGCATTTCGTGCGACACCCGCCCAAGCGCCTCGGAGCTCGAGTAGCCGTACAGCCTCGCCGCCCCACTGCTCCAGTAGGTGATCCGGCCGTCGAGGCCGCGCATCATAGCCTGGGCTACATCGAGTGCCTGAGCCAGCTCCCGACTCCGGGCACTTTCGGCCTCCAGCGCGGCCTGCGTGGACTTCTGGACGGTGATGTCCCGCTTGATGGACGCAGCACCTACGATCTTGCCCGAGGGGTCCCGTATCGGTGATACACTGAGTGAGATCGTGATACGCTGCCCGTCCTTCCGGATGCGCTCGACTTCAAGGGACTCGACCGGCTCACCACGGGCAATCCGGCGGATCACGTCGCGCTCGCCGTCGTGCAACTCTGGAGGAACCAGCCGAAAAATCGAGCTGCCTATCATCTCTGCTTCGGAGTAGCCAAAGATCCGCTCGGCCCCGGCATTCCAGTTTGTGATCGTCCCATCCAGGGTCTTTCCGACAATGGCGTCCTCGGATGACGCGACAATGGCCGCTAGGCGGGTGGCCGCTTCATGGGCTCTGATCCGGTCGGAGATATCCTGACCTACGATGGTCAGCCCCTCTACCGAGGGATACGCTGTCACCTGAAGCCATTTGTCGGTGGGTGCGTAATAGGCCTCGGCTCGCGCAGCGTACTCACCACTCATTGCCCTCCGGTACGCCTGCTCGATCGGGGTGCCGACCGTGGCCGGGAGGACCTCCCAGTAATTGCGGCCGAGGTAGTCCTCGGGTCTGCCACCTGCCAGGGCAGCGGCCCGCTCGTTCATGTAGCGAACGGTCCAGTTACGGTCCAGTACTGCGAAAGCGTCCGTAATACTTCCCAGGATCCGCTCCACCCGCTCCGATTCAGCGGCCGCGCGCCGCGCTGCCTGATCCGCGCGGGCTGCCTGCTCTTCCGCGTGAAGCATCTCCTCTTCTGCTCGCGCGGATTCTTCTTCGGCGCGGGCGGCCTCCTCCTCCGCACGAACCGCTTCCTGTTCGGCGCGTCCTGCCTCCCGCTCAGCTATCGCCAGAGATGCCAGAGCAGTTCGGGTGGCGCGGAGGCGAGACTCCCCCAGCCAGCCCGTAGCGAGCCCGGTAAGGCCGAACAGTAGCACGCCGAGCTGCGCGGTCGGGTCACCCAGAGACGGGAAATTCAGCGGCTCGATGAAGAAGTACAGCGCGCCTACAATCCCTGTAACGGTTGCGAGCAGGGTGGGACCCATGCCGCCGAAGTAGGCTACCAGGAAGATGGCAGGGAACAGGGTGATGAAGGGGAGAGCGAGATCTATAAACGGCGTTAAGGCTGCCCGTGCCGCTAACGCCAGGGAGACTGTACCAAGGGAAAGCAGATAGGGCATAGCCCGCTTGCGCATTGAGCGCAGGCCGGGTGGACTGCCGTTGGAAGGGTGGACCAAGCCTGTCATCGGCTTTGAAGTCTGGATGGAAAGGCGACGGCCGTGCGGGCCCGGCAGCCTTCAAGCTAGGCGAGCTTTGGAATATCCGTCAATGGCAGTGGCTTACCGGTCTCGACTCGGGCTCCAGTGGCGACGCTGGCGGAGGATCTCTCCTGGTCGGTCGGCGCGCGACGTACGACCCGGATTGCGTATCTCGTACCATAAGGTTGAGGGGTGATAGGGATCATCCTGGCACTTGCCCACTATCCCGGGCAGGTCCAACCGCCTGATTGCTCCAAACAGCGCGCGGCCGTGCTCGTCGATGCTCAGCGTCTTGTATAGGGGTCCGGTGTCCTGTGGGAGCAGTTCAGCCAACAGCCGTTTCCGCTCGCTCAATGGCTGGTCTCTGAGATCAATGCCATCCAGCCAAAGAATGTCGTACGCCGCGTACGCGGTATACCCTTCGCAGCGCAGCAACTGGTGGAGGACTGCCTTCCCCTGGCGGTCCAGCGAGACGAGTTCGCCGTCGAGAATTGCCTCCCGACCGTCTAGAACCTCAGCCACTCGCCGCTCCAGATCCCGAGCTTGACGTTCCAGTTCCTGTGAGACCTGGATGCGACAGCACTGTTCCTTGGTATACAAGAAGGTCCGGACACCATCGTACTTCGGTTCGAAGGTCCACCTGGCGTCGTCAAAAGGGTCGGAGCGGGGAACCAGCGGAACGGCACGTAACTGCCTGAGGCACGAAGCGAAAATTGCTGCGGGGGCGGCAGGCTTGATGACTGCATGCGTGGGCATGAGAGCTCCAGAGCCGTGCTCGGCGGATCAGGAGCCCTCCCCACGAGGAGGGCGAAACAGAGAACCAGAAGGTTCCGGCTCCTACAAGGTACAGCAAATCTCCATGTCATGCAGCACGCCTTGGGCGAGCGGCCGTCGGAGCGGTGAGGAGAGTCACGGGACGGGGTGAAGGGAAGTCACGGCAGGTCAAGGCCCAGCAGATACTTTGACGGAGCCGTGGAATGCCTGTCGGCAGTGGCCGACCAAGACTCCACCCTCTGTGCTAGCCAATCCAAGTGCCCTGATGCTCTGAGGCGCTCCCAGCCCCGGAGACAGACGGATCCTATATACCGGGAGACGAGTGTGGCGAGTGATGAGACAGAGTCGCCCCGAGTTCGGGAAGCCCGACTGAAGGCAGAGTTCGCCCATCTCTATCCGCCGCTGGAGCCGGGACGTTGGGAACCGGCTGCGGCGATGGCTGACCGGATCGTCGCCTGGCTCCTCAGACAGCCGGATCGGGGGTACATGGCTCCCGAGCGGGTCCTTCGATCGGAGCATTTCGAGTTCCGGGGTGGAACCAACAAGCCAGAAGCCAGCCACCACCTGCACGGCCGGAGGCAGGATCCGGCCTAATTGAGACATGACTGAAACTGAAATCGCAGAATTGAAAGCAGCGGTTGAGCGCGCCCACCGCTGCCCGGCGACGTATCGCACCTACGAGCGCGTCCGCGATCAGCAACGGCAGTTCGAGGTTGCTGTGTTCGATATTCTGGGCCACCCTCGGGCCCTGGTGTGCTATGCGTGGATAGTGGAAGAGAGTGGCAGGCGCCGGCCGGTTACGGTGCTCAGAGAGGGGCCGATTCACTCCTCGCTCGATGCCGTCCGCTTTTCTCTGGAGGAGGAAACCTGAGAGAGCTCAGCCGCGGCGGCGCCTCACTCGGCGGAGTAATTCTAGAATCCGACTACCGCGCCCTGCCACTCTCGAAGTCCTCGGGTCCAGGGGGGCGGAACACCAGATCGAAAGCCAGGAAGATCGTCTTCGAAAAAGGATAGAACAGAAAGGGCACAGCCAACATCAGCCCCACGCCTCCGTAGAGCAGCTGATCCCATGGAGGTGTAGGCCAGGTGTATGTGAGAACACCCAGGAAGATGGCCGCGAAGATCAGCTCAGCTGCTACGATGTTGAACATATAGGCGCCAACCTCATAACCCTCCTCGCCCCGGGCCAGCCGCATCCGACAGACCGGACAGCGATCCTGCATAAACAGCCAGCGTCGGAAAATCGGGTGACCCCCGCAGTTGGGGCAGTGCAGCAGGAAGGCCCGGCCGAAAAGGAGAACCACTCGTTGTCCGGATGTCTCCATGTCGGAGTATAGTCTCTAAGCTGCGGCCGCACGCACGATTATAGCGGTAAGCGTGGTCAGGCTCAGGACAGCAGCGCCTGGAAACAGGAGGCGGCGCCGCCAGGAGCAACGTCCAATACCTAGCAGAGCGGTGGACTCAGACTGAGCTGGAAAACAACAGCCCCGCGCATCCAGGATGGCGGGGCTGATGGCATTGGAATGGGCCCGGCGCGATTCGAACGCGCGACCTCTTGCTCCGGAGGCAAGCGCTCTATCCAACTGAGCTACGGACCCGCGAGGAGTGCAGCATATGCTGCTCCAGCGGCAATTCTACCCGCTAAAATAGCCCCCTCCCGTTCCTCCTGGTAGCACCGACTCTAGGTCCTGGCCATTAACCGGGCAGTCTCTGCGGGCTCAGGCCTGCTGACACCTGGCTTCCAGACCGACATCCCATCAATCCCATCCGGAATTTCCACGCCGAGCCAGTATAGGATCGCGGGAAACAGGTCCACGGTCCGCAGAGCACAGGACGGAACCGGCTTACTCGCCCAAACCGGTGTCTGCATATGGTCGCGAATCATGCTGCCATGGCCGGCCCGGTGCTCCGGAAACTCGAACCGCCCTCTGAAATCGTACCCCTCCGGGGCAAGTACCAGCAGATCTCCAGAACGAGCGGTGCGGAACTGATCCAAAAGATGGAAGGGAGCGTCCGGGTAGGTCCCGTTCCGGGTCTTCTCCAGCCATTCCCTGAGCGTGCCACTCCAGGCTCCACCTACCTCGAGTGGATCGCCGGTAAGGGGCTGGTAATCGACTTTCGACTCCCGTGGCCTGAGCCACGCCTGACCCGCGCGCCCGCCAACCCAGATCCCGCCTTGCTCAGATTCCGCAGCCAGCAAAGCCACCGCAGGCTCCCGCATCAGCGCGGGAAGCAGATCAACCCTGCTATCGAACGTCTCCGGGTTCATGAGGCGCTCGATGGGCCACCGTTTCTTCCGACACTCATCCGGGCGGGCGTAGACCATGGCCGATCCGTTGCCCGCAACCATTACGGCGGCTAGAGGATGCCGCTCCCATATAATCGGATGAGCCAGAGTCGGCACACCACGGGATCGAAACCAGTCCGCCAGGTCGAGATGGGTGTGCACCGGCGAGGCCCCGTGGTCGCTGACCAGCAGTATCAGGCTCTGCTCCAACTCGCCCCTGCGGCGGAGGATCTGGCGGAGCCGACCCACTGTGGCGTCGATCCGCCGCAAGGCGCGCCGAACCGGGGCGGAGTCGGGCCCGGACTGATGGCTGTATCCATCAACGGCCGGGAACTGCGCGAAGACAAACCGCCACGGCTCTTCTGCTGACTGCAGCAGGTGCCGGGAGACGGAATCGTCTGAAGGCTGATGCCACCTGGTGACGTGAGCCACCGACCCCCACACCTGCCGCTCCAGGCGGGAGGGATGTCGCTCCGGGCTGAGCCCCCGCGCGACCGGCGTGAAGATTCCTACGCTCTCCGGAACCAGCTCGTAAATGGTGCGAACCTCGGGGTCGATATCCCGATCCAGCAGCCCCGCCTGGTACCCGCAATAGCTCCGCACTGCGAAACGATCCCGCCACCAGCGTCCCTGATATGAACGACGATCCAGCCAGCGTATCGAAGGAATGTCGCAGCGCCCGGGTGCGCACCCGGTCAAGAACGGGAGGTAGGCGACGCTGGTGGTAGAGGGGAAGCCGGTAATGGCCTTGGTGCGCCCTCCGCGCTCCAGCATGGCTTCCAGCTGGGGAAGATCTCCTGCCTCCAGACGCGCCTCGGCAACGTCCGGGCGCAATCCATCTACGAGGAGCAGGAAACAGCGTCTCACGACTCTTCTGCTGGAACCGGTGGGCTGCTGATGCGGGCCGGATCGCGATTCATCCGGCGAGCACCTCGCACTCCGAACGCCAGCGCCACCAAACTCAGCAAAACGAGCCAGTGTCCCGGAATCGGCAGAGCAACGCCCAGTCCGGCCAGGCCTACGTACCGGGTACCGCGGCCGAGGATTACGGTGATCTGGTACTTCCAGAGAGGATAGCCTGCCAGGACTGCCAGGAACCTCATCGGGTAGTGTGGAATGACCGGCACCACACAGGTAGCCACCAGTGACCAGAACGGAGCCTTGCGATACCACCGGAGTGAAGTTTGGGTAATTCGATGACTCCGGAACGCACGAGTGCCGTCCCGCGCCAG
>DASPKB010000262.1:0-2637 GCA_035628315.1 Gemmatimonadales bacterium
CGGATATCGGGAGACCTAGGGGGAACGGGGGAACGAAGGAACGTGGGACCGATAAGGCAATTAGGTCGTTCCGCCGTTCCGCTTGTCCGCCCGTCCGCCTTTCCGGTACCTTTCGACCATGCCCGAACAGCCCAGCCGTTCGCTGGTAGCCCGGTCGAGCCCCGCCTCCCTGGAGCTCGGCGTCCGGCCGCGCAATCCGGGCATCCCGTTCGAGCTCGACCTGATCGAGCAGGTTCGGGTCAACCGTAGCGCCGTGGAGCGGCGCTCTGCGACGCTCCGCACCCGGCGGACGGTCAAGAAGGAATGGCAGGGCGCCTGGCTGCTCCGGGCCATTACCCTAATCGATCTCACCACGCTTTCGGGTGACGATACAGCGGGCCGCGTACGGCGGCTCTGCGCCAAGGCTCGCCGGCCGGTGCGGCTCGACCTGCTGGATTCATTGGGCGCCGCACAACTGCCGGTGAGGGTGGGCGCGGTCTGTGTCTATCACGCCTTCGTGCCTACGGCTGTCGAGGCCCTGGAGGGGTCCGGCATTCCCGTCGCGGCGGTGTCTACCGGCTTTCCCGCGGGGCTCTCTCCATTCGAGGTTCGACTCCAGGAAATCCGGGCATCAGTGGCTGCGGGAGCCGAAGAGATCGACGTGGTGATCACCCGGTCTCATGTGTTGACCGAGAACTGGCGCGCGCTTTACGACGAGGTGCGGGCGATGCGCGAGGCCTGCGGCGACGCCCACATCAAGACCATTCTCGCCACTGGCGAGCTGGGTACACTCCGCAATGTGAGCCGTGCCAGCCTGGTCTGCATGATGGCCGGCGCCGATTTCATCAAGACCTCCACCGGCAAGGAGAGCGTAAACGCCACGCTCCCGGTCGGGCTGGTGATGAGCCGGGCGATCCGCGAGTACTACGAGCGCACCGACCACATGGTCGGTCTCAAGGCTGCGGGAGGGATCCGTTCCGCCCGCGAGGCGCTGGACTGGCTGGTGCTGGTAAAGGACGAACTCGGCGACCGCTGGCTCCGCCCCGACCTCTTCCGCCTCGGTGCCAGCACGCTCCTGGGCGACATCGAGCGCCAGCTGGAGCACTTCGTAACCGGGCGTTACTCCGCGGCTCACCGGCATCCGACCGCGTGACTGTCCCACATGGCCTCAGTTCCTGAAATCTTCCATTCGATGGAATACGGCCCGGCACCGGAGCCCGCAGGGCCGGGCCTGGCCTGGCTGGAGCGGCATGGGCGCAGGTTCGGGCTGTTCATCGACGGCGAGTGGACGGAGCCCGGTAAGGACACTTTCGACACCCTCAACCCGGCGTCAGCGAAACCACTCGCCACCCTGACACAGGCGAGTGCGACCGACGTCGATCTCGCGGTAAAGGCCGCCCGGAAGGCGCAGCGGGGGTGGTGGGCCCTGGGAGGGCACGGGCGCGCGCGCCATCTATACGCGCTCGCCCGGCAAATACAGAAACACAGCCGGCTATTCGCCGTGCTCGAATCGCTCGACAACGGCAAGCCGATTCGCGAGTCGCGCGACATCGACATACCGCTGGTCGCGCGGCACTTCTACCATCACGCGGGTTGGGCCCAGCTGATGGAGCAGGAGCTGCCTGGACGCGAGCCGGTCGGCGTGATCGGGCAGATCATCCCCTGGAACTTCCCCCTCCTGATGCTGGCCTGGAAGATCGCGCCCGCGCTCGCGACCGGAAACACGGTGGTGCTCAAACCAGCCGAGTTCACGTCGCTGACGGCGCTCCGGTTCGCCGAGCTGTGCCAGGAGATCGGATTGCCTGCGGGTGTGGTCAACATCGTCACCGGCGATGGCCGCACCGGGGAAGCGCTGGTCAAACATCCCGAGATCAACAAGATCGCTTTCACCGGCTCAACCGAAGTGGGCAGGATTATCCGCAAAGCGACAGCCGGCAGCGGCAAGAAGCTCTCGCTCGAGCTGGGCGGTAAGTCGCCTTTCGTGGTGTTCTCCGATGCCGATCTCGACAGCGTGGTGGAGGGCGTGGTGGATGCCATCTGGTTCAACCAGGGCCAGGTGTGCTGCGCCGGCTCCCGAATTCTGGTGCACGAGGGCGTCGCTGACCGGCTGGTCACCAGGCTCAAGGAGCGGATGGAGACGCTCCGGGTGGGCGACCCGCTGGACAAGGCGGTCGACATGGGCGCGATCATCGCGCCGGTGCAGCTCGAAAAGATTCAGGAGCTGGTGCGCCGGGGCGAGGACGAAGGCGCCACGCTGTGGCAGCCGTCGTGGAGCTGTCCCCAGGACGGCTGGTTCTTCCCGCCCACGCTGTTCACCGAAGTCTCTCCCGCCGCCACGATAGCGCAGGTGGAGATCTTCGGACCGGTGGTGGTGCTGATGACCTTCCGGACGCCGGCCGAGGCCGTTGAGCTCGCCAACAACACGCGCTACGGCCTCGCGGCGAGCGTCTGGACCGAGAATATCAATCTCGCGCTGGACGTTGCTCCGAAGCTCAAGGCCGGAACGGTCTGGATCAACTGCACCAACGTCTTTGATGCGGCGAGCGGGTTCGGGGGCTATCGGGAGAGCGGGTTCGGGCGGGAAGGAGGGAAGGAGGGGCTGAGGGAGTACGTTGTGTGGGCTGAGAGGCGGAGAGGCGGAGAGTCGGAGAGGCGGAG
>DASPKB010000263.1:0-2429 GCA_035628315.1 Gemmatimonadales bacterium
CAACCCGGACCGGAACAGCGTGGCGCTCAACTTCCGCCGCCGCCGGCTGTTCGCGGGGGCGGTCGGACTGACCCTCCAGTACGAGAACCGATCCGATGGACGGTTGAGCGCCATTGCCCTCGAGCAGCCGTTCTTCGCGTCAAGCTCCCTCAACGCCTTTCAGCTCGTGGCCGACGATCGTGAAGAACGGGTGCTCCGGTTCCGCGAGGGGCAGGAGCAGGCGCAGGACACGCTCAGCCGCCGGTTCAGCCTCGTTCGTGGGTCCGCCGCGTGGGCGCTCCAGGCCACTCCAACGGGTTATCTCCGCCTCGGCGGCGCCGCGCAGGTTCGCCGCGACGACGCACTGCCTGAGGGATCACTCGTACCTCTGCCTGAGACCGTCACCGGATCTTTTGGGCCTTACCTGGTGTGGAACCGGGCCCGCTTCCTGGTGGCCCGGGGTGTAGCCGGGTTTGCCCGGGAAGAGGACGTGGATCTGGGCACGACGGTTCGGCTCGGCCTGCAGCTGGCGCCCAAGGTGTTCGGCTACGAGCGAGACGGGGTAGCTCCCGAGGTCAGCGGCCGGGTAGGCGCCAGCATCCCGGGAGGCTTCACCTATATCGACGCCCTGGCAAACGGGCTCTTCTCCGGAGCCGGTCTCGACTCCGGCTCCGTGCAGCTCGGCGGCACCGTTGTGCTGCAGCCGGGTCCTCGTCACGTTGCCGTCTTCCATCTCGAGGGTGGCTGGATCAAGAACCCGGTTCCCGGTGAGGAGTTCGACTTGGGGCTGGGCAGCGGCCCTCGTGCCTTCGGAAGTCACGCCTTCACCGGTGATCGGTCGTTCTTCGGCACCGCCGAGTACCGCTACACCATCGTGGACGATCTCTGGGGATTAGTCGGCCTGGGAGTAGCCGGCTTCGTTGATCATGGTGGAGCATGGTATTCCGGTTCGCCCCGGCGGGTGGGCTGGGATGCCGGCGTTGGCCTTCGGCTAGGCGCCAGCCGCTCGACCGACACGCCGGCACTTCGGTTCGACCTGGCCCGTAGGTTCGCCAATGACGTGGAGCCTGCCGGCTGGGTCCTTACCGTGGGCAAGGGCTTCGCGTTTACCGGAAACCTTCGGGGAGCGAACTAGCCAACGATTCTCGGGAGTGCCCAATGCCTCGACAGAAGGACGCCGGCTCGGACCATCCGCTGATCGCCATGCTGCTCGAGATCACCGATCAGGCGTTTGACCGGAAGAGCTGGCATGGCACCACCTTGAGAGGTGCCCTTCGAGGTTTGACACCGGAAGAAGCGTTGTGGCGACCGGGCCCGGCCCGACACAATATCTGGGAGCTCACGCTCCACGCGGCCTACTGGAAGTACGCGGTCCGCCGCCGGCTCGCGGGCGACGCGATCGGATCCTTCGAGCGGAAGCCCAGCAATTGGCCGGAAATTCCCGACCCCTCCGACGCGGGCGCCTGGAAACGTGACGTGGCGTTTCTCGAGAGCGAACACCGGAAGCTCCGGGAAACGATCCAGAGGTTACGCCCGTCCGACCTCAGCACCCGCTCGCCTCGCGGAGTGTGGACCTATGCCGAGGAGATCCATGGAATCGCGGCGCACGATCTGTATCACACCGGTCAGATTCAGCTGATCAAGCGCCTGATGCCGTGAGGGCGCCGGGCAGGGCAAACGAAGACTGGACTGGCGCGGGGCGGGTGCGCAAATAGCTCACCAGAAAGAACGCCACCAGAACTACGGCGATAATGATGAGGAGCAGCGCCAGCACGGTAATTCCGCGGCGGCCGGCCGGCGCGAGGGAACGCTGCTGCATGAATCCACCTTTCCAAAGTCTTGCTCATTGTAGAGTGTGGACTTGCGAGAAGCCAGTCGTCCCCGCTCATTGGCAGGGATGACCGACTCGAGCTTCCGGGAGGAATCCGGTACCACAGGCGAGACCGAACGTCTCCTCACTGCCACCCTGATCATCGCGCTCGTCGCCGCGGTGTTTGCGCTTCTGGTGTTCTCCTGGCTTGGTCGGGAGGTGGTGACCGGGGTGACGCCGGCGATGGACGAGCGGCTCCGGGTGGAGCTTCACACCCATGCCTCTCCCGGCCTGACCGGGTTCATGATCGCGGTCAGTCGGTTCGGCGGGCCATCCTGGCTGGTGCCCATTGCGCTGGCGATCGCGTTGGGCTTTCTGATTCACGGCTGGCGGCGGGGTGCGCTCCTCATCATCGTGACCCTCTCCGGCGCGGGCCTGCTGAATACGCTGCTCAAACAAACCTTCGCGCGAAGCCGGCCCGAGGCGTTCTTCGACTATCCCTTGCCGGTATCGCAAAGCTTTCCCAGCGGACATGCCATCTTTGCGGCGAGCGTGTTCGGCGGACTCGCTGTCCTGGTGACCGATCGGCTCGGCAGCACCACGCTCAGGGCGCTGGTCTGGGCCACCGCCCTGGTGCTCA
>DASPKB010000264.1:0-4501 GCA_035628315.1 Gemmatimonadales bacterium
GGGGGTGCCCCCCGGCAGTACACCCCGCACGTCTGCTGCATCGATCACTGGGCCGCACAGGATGCTGAGCCGCTCCACGAGATTGGCCAGCTCGCGGATGTTTCCCGGCCATGAGTAGCTGGCGAGCGCGTCCAGCGCAGCCGGGGTAAACCTCATTTCATGCCGGGGCCGAGCCCGGGCGGAGAGATGCACGACCAGGGCAGGCAAGTCCTCCATTCTATGACGAAGAGGCGGCAGCTCGATGGGAAAGACATTCAAGCGGAAGAACAGGTCTTCCCGGAAGGCACCGGTGCTGACGGCATGCTCCAGCTGACGATTGGTTGCGGCAACTACTCTGGCATCGATGTGGGTAGATGCTTCCGCGCCGATCCGCTGCAACTCTCCGGTTTCCAGCGTCCGAAGAAGTTTGGCCTGTGCCTCCTGGCTGAGATCACCGACCTCGTCCAGAAACAGAGTTCCGCCGTGCGCCAGCTCGAATCGGCCCAGGCGGCGCTCAGTGGCTCCGGTAAAAGCGCCGCGCTCGTGGCCGAACATTTCCGATTCAACCAGATCCCGGGGTATGGCTGCACAGTTGACGGTGACGAAGGGGCGGCCCCGTCGCCGGCTGGCCGCGTGAATGGCCGCCGCGACCAGCTCCTTGCCGGTACCCGACTCTCCGGTGATGAGAACTCGCGCCTCGGTTGGTGCCACGCGTGCGATCAGTGACCGAACCTGCTGCATCGCCGGACCATCACCGATGAGAGTGGCGCGGCGGCCCAGTTCCTCCTGCAGCGCGCGATTCTCGGCGCGTGCCCGGTTGAGCTCCAGGGCTGCCCGCAAGGTCACCAGGACCGCTTCCGGACTGAGTGGCTTTTCCAGAAACTGAAACGCACCCAACTTGACGGCGCGAACAGCGTCCGTGAGCTGCGCCTTTCCGCTCATCATGATGACTGGCGCGGTATGCCCCTGATCCCGCAACCGGGTCAGCGTTTCCAGGCCGTCGGGACCCGGCGGCATCAACAGGTCCAGGAGGACCACGTCGGGATCCATCTCTTCGATCAGCAGAAGCGCAGCATTGCCGTTGGGTGCTTCGGTAACGGTAAAACCCTCGCTGCGCAGGAGAGCGCCCAGCATCCGGCGGATGTTGGACTCATCGTCCACCAGCAGAATGCGGGCACCTTCGTTCATGCCGCCGCTCCCAGTCTAACGACGAACGTCGCGCCGCCGCCCGGAGTTTCCTCGAGCTCAATCGTCCCCCCGTGCATTTCGATGGTCTGCTTCACCAGCGCGAGCCCCAGCCCGGTGCCCCCCGCCTTGCCGGTGCAGTAGGGATCGAAGATGCGATCAGCCATTTCCGGTGGCACCCCCGGACCGTGGTCTCGGATCTCGATACGTACGCCGCAGTCTCCGTCGGGCGCGGCGATAATGTCCAGATCACCCTGCTCCTCGCACGCTTCCGAAGCATTCCGAAGGATGTTGCTGAACGCGCGACGAAGAGGGTCATAGTGCCCCAGGAGCACCGGCGTCCGGGGATCGAGCTGGAGGCGGGCATGCATAGTGGCAGGCAGGGTGGTGCGTGAAAGCTCTGAGAGCAGCTCGGTAAAGTCGACGGGAGCGGCCGGCCCTTCCGGCAGGCGGCCGAATTCCGTGAACTCGCGCGCCAGCTGCTCGAGCCGGTCGGACTCGGCCGAGAGCACCTCGATGGTCTCGCGATGCTCTCCCGCGGCGGACCGGGAGAGCTGTGCCACGGCCAGCCGAATAGGCGTGAGGGGATTTCTCATCTCATGGGCCACCCGCCGCGCCGTTTCGCGAAACGCTCGCAGCCGCTCGGCTTCGATCTCCTGAGCGCGGGCTCGCTCCAGGCTTCCAGCCATCTCCCGGAGTGCCGTTCGCAGCGCGGCGAATTCGGGGGCGCCCCGCCGAGGGCGGTCGGGAGGCAGCGGCTCCATTCGGCGGATATTTCCGGTCCAGCCGATGAGCTCTTCTATGGGGCGACTTAACTGCCGGGACAGATGACCGCCGAATCTGATCGAGGCATAGATGAACGCGCCCCCGACCAGCAGAATCAGCAGCCCCAGCCCGGCGTAGTAGTAGCGGCTGAAGGTATCTGCCCGCTGAAACTGACCTATTGCGGTGTTGAGCTTCGCCGCGTGATCGCTCAGGGCAGCCCGCTCCTCGGGCATCAACCTCGTAGAATCGATGGTGTGAAGCAGGACCCGGCCGGACGCGGCAACTCCTTCGATCGCGTCCCGCGCTCCCGGCGCCCGGGTGGTCGATCGGATGGTCAAACCCCAACCCAGGATGGCGAGCGCGGTTGGGATCGCCCCCAGGCAAATGAGTATCAGCAGAATTCTTTGATGGAAAGAAAGTCGCATCTTTCCCCAAGATAAGCCGCGAAATGGTGCCCGGCGTACCCGGCCGTAATGCCCGCGCCCGCCGCCAGCCACTCACTCCAGTGGCTCACGGCGTATCCGAGAATCGAGGGAACCAGTGCCAGACCGGTAATCGCCAGCAGGATCAGGCCGGGGACGGCGAACCGAAGCCGCGCCCTTGCTGCGGCCGACCAGTATCCGATGACGGTCAGCCAGCCGGCGAGCCACACAGCCGTTATCCAGCGGGTTTCAGGCCCGAAGGCGTAGGAGACTGGGGTGATCAAGCTCCAGCCCAGGCTCGGTCCGAGTACCTGAAGAGATCTGAAAATCTTGCCGCCGGCAACGCTCCAGGTGGCGGACAAGGTGTCGCCCCCGCGCGCGGCGACCCAGAGTGGGATTCCGGGCTTCGCCGGAAGGGCTGAGTCTAGGCGAAGGGCCGGCCGCCGAAGCCGGAGCTGCAAGGACTGCATCGGCGGCTGAAAAGCCAGGTCGGCTCCAACGGCCTCGAGTGACATTACGGAGCCTCTCCGCCCCAGAACCTCGAACACAGGCGACCAAACAGCTTTCCGAGTCCCCGATAACAGCCGCACCTCTAGACGCACGTCTCCCTGCCGCACTCGGTGGGCCAGTTCCGGAACCGGCTTCAGCTTGGGCGGAACGGCAATGCCGGAAACGACCGCGAGGGTGACCTGTCCATCGAAAGGGATTCGGCCCGGATTCACCCGAGCCCAGGCCCCGCCTCGAATCCCGTCTGGAGCCCAGGGTCGGAGCAGTGCCGCCGTTCCGGCCTGCACAGCCAGCCACGTGAGCCCGCCTGCAAGCAGGAGCCGCAAGCCCTGAGTGGCGGTGGGGTAGAGCAGAAGTCGGAGATGCCGGCCGATGAAGGCACCAGCCCAGCTCCCAAAAGTGTTGGTCAGCACATCGCTCAGACTCGCGTCCCTGCCCGGTATCACAGCGAACTGGAGCGCCTCGACCGTCAGCGACAGCAGCGCACCAAAAGCAACCACACGGAGGGTGCCAAGACCACTCAGCCGGAGCCCCATCCCGATCGGTATGAAGAGCAGAATGTTGTTCAGCACGTCTACACCGCCATACTCGCCGCAGACCAGGCACCACAGTGAGGTTGCAGCAGCAGCCGCACGTTGCTCAGGAAGGGGCACCAGGGTTGATCCGGCGATGAACAGCAGGCCCGCGAGCGCGAGAGCGTACCCGGTTTTGCGGTTGAAGCTTTTGCCGTACCCGAGAATCGAGGGAGGCAGCAGGAGTGATCCTAGGCCGTGGTGCTCGTCGTGAGTGGCCCCGGCTGGCGGTCGGCCCGGCTGAGCACCGGCGAACCGAACCAGCGGGTCAGGCCCAGGGCGCGGACCGATTCCTCGACCGCCCTCGTTGGGCCCGCCCGCCTGCCTAATCGGTGTAGTGCCATAGGGAACAGGAACTGAGGCCGCTCCGCGGTAACCTTGAACCCGTGTTCCCGGAACGCTGCGCGAATTTCTCTCGGGGAGAATAGCCGGAAGCTTCGAGTGTTCCGCTCAATGCCTTTTTTCAGCGCAAACAGCGGCCTCGACAGTATGTTCACGCTCCGAGTCGTTGGATAATCCACCAGGACCATGTGTCGCGCTATCCGGCACAGCTGACCAATCAACCTGGTCCACGCGCTGCTGTGTGGAAGTAACCGAAGACACACCACACCATCGAAAGATTGGACCTCGTAAGGCAGTGCTCTAAGATCTGCCACCTCGAACCGGCAACTGACGCCGTCGATCCACGGTTTCAGGCGCGTGGAGCAGTCAGCGTGACTGCCCACAACTGTGACCTTATAGCCAGACTTGAGCAGTGACGGGGTGATCTGTGCATGCCCTCCGCCTACGTCCAGCACCGTAGCGTTGCGTGGCAGCCCCTCCAGCAGCTCTAAGGTGAGTCGGCTCTGGATCTCCAAAAACCAGCGCCCCACGTCACCGGCAAAGCGTCGGGCATAATCTTCCGAGGACGTGGCGATATCTGCGTCCTCACGAAGTGACTCGCCGGGTATGGGATCGGTCAACAATCCACTCTCCTGGGAGGTGACATACGGAGTGTTATGCCTCAAAGCGGGAGAGCGGAAACTGTACCCCTGCTTCGGAGGGGTCAGTTACTGCCGTCCTCCCCGCCGC
>DASPKB010000265.1:0-6536 GCA_035628315.1 Gemmatimonadales bacterium
CCACCCGAGAACCGGGAGTTTCGACCTGCGGCTCGTTGACGAGCAACCCCTCTGGAACGACGGGCTCCGGGAACTCGTGAGGCAGAGGTTCCTGAATGGGGGGCGGCGGCGGCTCGGGCGTCGGACGGGAAGCCTCCTTTGCCGGACGCGCAAACGTCTGTCCCCGGGCGGGGCTGGTGGGGACGTCGACGCCAGTGTCCAGGAATACAAGGTCCCCCCGGCGTGGCGAGGACGGAGCTGCGGACGGCGGAGCCGGCGCCGGATGCTCCGCCTCGATTCCGTGAAGACGCTCCCGGGTCTTTTTCGCTCCACTCTTGTCACCCGCCGCCTCCAGATCCTGGGCCATCTTCTCCAGCTGCTCTCGGGCTTCTTCTCCCCTGGAAGTGGCCCGCAGGAGATCAACCAGCATGCTGCGGATCTCCTGGCTGCCCGAGAATTGGTCGGCGAAGAGTTTGACTGCCTGAAATGCCTGATCCAATTGTCCCAGAGCGTTCATACGCTCCAGAAACTCGATCAGGTTCCGCTTGGCTTCGCTGACGACATTCTTGCGGGCGTGCAGCTGGCAGAGCTTGAGGTAGGTTTGTGTCCGGCCCGGATTAACCCGGAGGATCTTGCCGCACAACGCGATGGCATTGTTGAAGAAACCTTGATCCGCGTAAAGATCGACCGCGCGTTCATAGGAACGAACGGCCTCCGCGGTATCGTTGATCTTGAGGTAGAGGTCCCCCACCCGGTTGTACAGCGACAGGTCGGGGCTGGTTTCGGTGCCCGACTCGGCCTGCTGAATGGCCTTGAGGTAAACATCGATGGCTTTCCGCCAATCCTCCTTCTGCTCAAGCTTGCGCGCCGTATCCTTCAGCTTTTCCAGATTCATGCGGCTCGGGCTGAGAAGGGGAATTGAGGATAAGATTTGGAGTGAGCGAAAGATACCGGGCGGCCATAAGGCGGGCAAGCTGGTGGTACTGCAACGAGTTGCAGCCGTCTGCAACCGCTCAATTTTTTATCAGTCAGCTCTTCGGAAAGGGACCTAACCAAGCTGCTCCGGGTCCAGATCGCCCGCCGCCACCGCGATTGTCAGTCGCTCCAGGTCCGGTCCGGGTGGCCGGTCTTCCACCAGGGGTAGTACTGGGGGCTCCAAAGTCCGAATCTTCCGGTACAGGGCGTCCACACCCTTCCCCGGCCTCAGCGGCTTGAGAAACTCCAGGCCCTGGGCGGCACACAACAGCTCCGCGGCCACGACCCGCTGAGCATTCACCAGAATACGGGCGGCCTTGTAAGCAGCCGCCATCCCCATAGGGACGAAGTCCTCCTGATTCGCATCCGTCGGGATGGAGCCTATGCTGGCGGGCATGGCAAGGGCGCGTGATTCGGCCACCAGTGAAGCTGCGGCGATCTGGACCATCATATAGCCTGAGCAGAGCCCCGGATCCTGGGTCAGGAATGCCGGCAGCCCCTGGGACAGATCGGGGTTCACCAGACGTTCGACCCGACGCTCAGCAATGGCCTGGAGAGTGGTGAGGGTCATCGCCAGAATGTCCAGAGCCTGGGCTACCGGCTGCCCATGGAAATTCCCTCCTGAAATGACATCTCCGTTCTCGAAGACGAGCGGGTTATCCGTGGACGCGTTCAGTTCTACGGTGAGAGTGTGTTCGGCGAACGCGATCGCGTCGGCTATGCTCCCCATGACCTGTGGAGCGCAGCGCAAGCTGTAGGCGTCCTGCACCCGCGGATCATTCTCCCGGTGAGACTCGCGGATCTCACTGTCCGCCAGGAGAGCCCGCATGAGTGAGGCTGCGCGGATCTGCCCCAGGTGCGGCCGGCACTCGTGTATCCGTGGATCGAGCGGCGCCGGCGTTCCGCGCAGCGCCTCCAGGCTCATGGCAGTCGCCGCCGTCGCGGTCCGCCAGAGCACCTGCGCGTCATGAACCAGGAGGGCGAGCAGGGCGGTTTGCGCCTGGGTTCCATTGATGAAGGCGATGCCCTCTTTGGGAGCAAACCGGTAGGGCTTCAACCGCGCCCGGGTCAGGGCTTCACTCGCGGGCATAAGGGCGCCTGCTGTGAGAACAGAGCCCTCGCCCATGAGCGCCAAACCTATGTGGCTGAGGGGAGCGAGATCGCCGGAGGCGCCTACGCTGCCCTGCTCCGGGACGACGGGGAGCACGCCAGCATTCAGCATCGCGATCAGCGCCTCCACCAGCTCGGGGCGTACTCCACTGGTTGGTCGGAGTAGTACGTTGGCTCGCAGCAGCATCAGTGCGCGCACCGCCGCCGGTGCCAGTGGGGCCCCTACACCAGAGGCATGGCTTCGAATCAGATTAACCTGAAGTTGCTCGAGCCGGTCGGGCGGAACCCGAACGTTGGCCAGCTTCCCGAATCCGGTGTTGATCCCGTAGATGGTCTGGCCGGACTGTATGGCCCGATCTACCCGGCGGCGGCTCTCCAGCAGCGATTGCCGGGCATCAGGATGGAGCGTGACCCGGATCGCTGGATCGCGAGCGACCCGGACCACGCCTTGGATCGTAAGAGAATTGCCGTCCAGCACACATTCGGGTTGGGACATCGCCCGAAGTTGACGCGGTCTCGATCCCGATACAACCCCCGTGCAGCGAGCGGCTACTTGCTTCCGACCAGCAGCTCGGGATTTCCGGGATCGGTTTGGAAGGCCCAATCGAGAATGAGAAAGCTGGGCCCGACGTGGGTTACCCGGACCGCCCCGTAGCGGAAGAACTCATCCCCGGCAGTCATCTCGAAGACATAGCCGAACCCGGGAGCAGCCTCGATCGGGGTATTCGTATAGGCCGCGCACTGGTCAGGGTCAGAGGCGGGAGGACAGGGTGCTACGTCGATGCTGGTCAGATCTTCGATCAAGTCGTCAGCATAGAATTCCACCCCGGTCCCGGCTCGTGCCGGCGCGAGGTATAAGTTTCCACTGCCGTCCCGGTCCACGAAGAAGTCGATGTCTGACGCGTTGCCGTCCCGCACCCGGCCCAGCTCTCCGGCTTCGACCACATTGTCACCGTCGTCATCCCAGAAGCGGAATCCGCTGCTGTCCGCGCGCGCCTGAATAGGGTAGAGCACCAGGTTCCGGCTGTCGGGCCGGGGCGTGTCGAACACCGTAGCCGAACGGCTGCTTTCGTCTCCGCTGCGGCCCCTGGCGCTGACGGCAAAGCAGCGGGAGACGCCGTTCACCATAGCTCCGACCAGAAACTCCGGGGCAACTGTTGTTCCTTCGAGCCGCCAGCTCGTGCCGCACGGGTCAGCGCCTGACGGAGCTTCGATGTTGTAGGAGGTGCTGTAAACCCGGTAATGCTCGAAATTGTCGGGGTCGGACACATAGGAGTTGTCGTCCCAGGTGAGCGCGACCGCAGCGTCGAGCGTCGTACTCGACAGGTCCACCGGAACGTCGGGCGCGCTTCCGGGTGATGTGCCGTCCGATGAGCAGGCCATCGTAAGGGTCAGGACGAGCGACGCTCGCCAGCTCCGCATACCGTTCTCCAAAGAGGGATGTTCAATATCCGGGCAGATCGCGTGCCAGCGGCCGGCACGAAGACCGGAACGAGATGGACGCGGAGGCAGGCGCCACTGCCTGTCCGCTGTCCCGTCTACTGGCGCTCGTGTCCACCAGAGTAGACAGCTATTGCTCGAACGTAGTCTGGTTGTAGTCGAACTTGAGATCAGGAAGATCGGTCAGGTAAATCGAGAAGTAGAATGCAAAATTTCCATTGGCGTTCCGCACGAAGTTGAACCCAGCGCGCCACTCGTGCAGCTCGCGCTCCAGCCGTACCACCTGGGACTCGAACTCGTTATCCGTAATGTTGTATTGCGATGACCAGCTCAACGACCAGAATGGTGTGGGCGAAAAGCTGGTGCTGAAGCCCAGGTTCTGCTGGTCTTTAGGAGGCGTGAATCCCGGCACCGGCCGCTGCCGGGAGAGCGTGTAGTTGAAGTTCGCGGTAAAGCTCCGGGCCCCGCCTGAAAACGGTACCTGCCCGGTGTTGTAGAACGAGCCTCGGTTGCGCCGTCCTGCATCCGCCACGTAAGACGAGGGTACATCCTCTTCAGCTCGACGAGGTCCTTTGCGGCCCAGGCCGAAGATCGAACCGATGGACCGCAGCGTATTGCCCGAAATCCCGAAGCTGGCGCTGACGTTGCTCAGGAAGGGATCGAAGTCGGTAGTGTCTACGCCGAGCGCGCCGCGCCATAGGTCATGGGTAATACTCAGGGTAAACTGGGGAAGCAGATCGCTCAGAAGCGAATTGGTAATGGTCTCGGTTGCCCAGCCAGTGCGCCCCGGCTTCTTGGCCTGCTCGAAATCGTAGCTGATCTGACTGGTGTTGATGCTGAGAACCCGGAACTTGCGGGGCTCGGCGCCGCTTGCAGTATCGCCCGGGGCCTGCTTCGCCTTGGCCTCGAAAGTCTGGGATAACCCGAGGCTCATGGTTTGAGTCGCGTCGCTCCGCAGCTGGAGCGGCTGACCCGGTCGTGCGAGGGCGCGGGCGTACTCCTCCGGCACGTTCGCCGCCGGTGAGTAATTCCAGCTGAGGGTGGGAGAGAGGCTGTGCCGAATACGGCTGGCAAAACCGAATCCGGGCAAGAAAGCAAACAGGGTGGGTGAGGCGCTGGCCGAGAAGCGAAACCGCTTGCCCTGCTGTACGAACCTTCCATTGGTGTTTCGGTTGCGGAGCAGGAAAGGTCCTGACGTAGTATTTGCGATGCCTACTGCCGGCTGAATCTTCCACGATCCGCGGAACAACACCGGCAGGTTGATTCCGGTATTCCAATCCACCGCCGACGAGAAGTTGCCGGCGAAAAACTGGGTCACCGTTCTGGTATCCGTTGGATCCGGCGTGGTGGGATCATCGACTTCAAAACTGACGCTGTCCCGGCCCGTCCTTCGTTCGTCGTTCACCTGGAGCGAGTTCTGCCAGTTGAAGTTTCCAATCCTAACGGGGGTCTGAAAGTCCAGTGTGGTGGACCGGTTGCTCCCAACTTGGGCGAGCGTATCGAGGCCGCCGCCCGGTCTTGCGAGCTCCAGGGAATCGAGCGGCGTTCGTGATTCGGTGTTGTTGGTGAAGCTCAGCCCGGGCGACCAGGTGATGTTCGATCCCAGCGCTATAGACGCGGGAGAAATCGTCAGTGCCGGTAGCAGCTGCTGGACACTCCCGTCGGACAGGCTTTGCCGGCGATTGCCTCCGATCGTCAGGGTTCCCCACTCATATCTTTTGGAAAAGTTGAGAGAGCTGGTGATCTGTTGGGTGTTAAGCAACGGGTCGATGGCATTCCGCTGGATCACTGAAGTGTTGCTGGCGTAGTTCAGGTCCAGATTCAGGCTGGTGGACAGGTCGAATGTCTGCCGGTGATCCCATCTGAGCGTCATCGCCGACCCTCCCCCGCTCTGCCGCTGCTCGCTGTAGGCCACCGATCCGTCCATGAACCGGTTGATCCAGCTGTACTGACCGCCTATGCCATACTGCACGTACCGGTTGGAATACCAGTCCAGCCTGCCCGTGAGATCGATGTAGTCGTTGGGAGCCCAGTAGTATCCCAGGTTGGTGATCTGGCGGTTATACGAGCGGTTCGGCCGAACCAGGTCGTTGAAGCCGAACTGCGGGATGAGGATTCCGGAGTGCCGCCCCGGGCGCATGTCCTGGAAAATGAATGGCAGCCACATGATTGGGACGTCCCGGACGTAGAGCACCACCGGCCGGGCTACCAGCACGCTGCGGGAAACCCACTTCACTTCGCGTCCCGAGAAGTGATAGTGCGGAACCGGGAGATCACAGCTGGAGATCTCGCTCGAGGCGGCGTAGATGCGGCTCGAGCTGGAATCCTGCGAAACGTCGCCACGCAGAAACCAGACGGTAGATCCCTCGGTGAAGTTCGTCAAAGCGTCCGTGATAACACCTCGCCTGACGCAGGTGTCATATCGGATTCCTTCGCCCACGAGCACCTGGCCACGGTCGAACAACCGGGGGTCCCCGGAGGCGTCCAGCACACAACTGGCGCGGCGGTAGGTGATCGACTCTGCTTCGAGCGACGTCCCGCGGCGCTCGGTGAGCGCCTTTCCCTTCAATAGCACCCGCTCTTCCTCAACGAAGACCGTCGCCGAATCCGCCCGATATCGAGTGCTCTGATACCCCGGTCGCGCCAGCAGCTCGCTGATCACCGAGTCCGGCTGCGCAAAGGTGCGGGATGGCTCGGTAGGCAGCCCCATGCGTCGCGCCGTGGCGGTGTCGAGGCTCTGGCCCTGCCGCGCCTGAGCCGAGTCGGTAAGTCGCTGGCGCAAGGTGTCGCTCCTCTGCGCGGGAGGACGCCGCTGCTGCGTCGGGACCTGGGCCTCCGCCGTCGCACCGCCGAGCGAGAGCAGCAACAGGATTCCGGCTACTTTCCCCGTCATCGACTCGTTCAGGGTACGCTGCCGCCGCCGGTGAAGCACCACAGAACCGGCCACCCCCACCTCGTAGAGCAGCAGCAGCGGCAGGGTCATCATGGTCATCGACAACAGATCGGCCCCCGGCGACAGCACCGCACCGGCA
>DASPKB010000266.1:0-5296 GCA_035628315.1 Gemmatimonadales bacterium
GCTCCATACGTCCCCCTCCTCAAGCTGGTGCAATATATCACGAGGCCGAGACCGGCTGATGTCGATCCCACCCCTGGGCCGCTGGAGTGTTAGGAACAGCTGGCGGCAGTCAGGCGAAGCGGAAGTTTCTCCGGTGTGGGCTCCAGCCCCATATCGGAGCAGTACTCGCCGTAGCCTACCCAGGCGGCACCCAACCGGGTCAGGGAAAATTGGTAAGCGGTAAAGCCTCCGCTCAGCACCAGTTCGAGTGACCCGCTTTCACCCGGTCTCCACCAGGAAAGGGGTGCACCAGGCTCACTGGCTGCCGGTTCGCGAACAGCGAACCGGCCCTCTGGGTCTACAAAACTGGGCGCCGGCTGCTGGGTCAGCTCGATAAGACGAGGGAGGCGGAAGTCGGCCGCCACCTTCCCCGTGGTGTGTACCGCGAAGCACCGCCCGGCGAGGTCGAACCCGGCGGCGTCTGGGGAGGACTCCGGAAGGGGTGCGGTCGGTGATGCACTGCATGCGGCGGCGGCAGCGACGCTGATCAGGACCAGAAATTTTGGCATATGGTTCTCGCGGCAGGAGTATCAGGGAGACGCTCGAACCGCTGCCGGTTCCACGGCGTGCCCGTTCTGGAACCTTATGTTGAAGACCTCGCCCGGGGTTGGCCGGGATCCGTCACCATATGTCGCAACCCAGCAAAGATTGGTCACTAATGCGACACAGCACGCCTAGCAGATGTCGCAATCCAGCCTCTGATCAAAGGCGGCGGGGATGCCTGATGCTGGAATCGGCCGGATTATCGCGGTATGGTTTAGCCAGTACTCGAACCGGGGGCATCACCATGCTCGCTCTGCTGCGCTACCCTGCCCTGCTGCTCCTCACCGTCCTGGCTGCCTGCCGAACGAATCCAGGAAGCACCGACCCGAGTAACCAGACGCGAGCCCGGATCGAGAATCGGTCCTCCCTGGATATGGACATCAACGTGCGGCGGAACGATGGGCGCGACTTTCGGCTGGGCTTCGCACCGGGCAACGAGACTACGACGTTCGCGTTGCCTGCCACCATAACTGCTGGTGCCGCCTGGGTCCGGTTTGAAGCCAGGCCGGTGCGAGGATCGGGCTCGGCCCTCGTCAGCGAGCCATTCCCGGTCCAGATTGGAAGCGAGATCGCCTGGTCGGTGCCTCCACAGTAGTGGCCCCGGTCATCGTAGCCACCTCCGCAGCCAGGGTGCACCCTGTAGGGTAGAGCGGCCTGCCATTGTTGGCTGGGGAGAGCCACCCCAATCCGGGCCGGTCTCGAAAGTGCCCCGCCGATTGCTGACGTTGACCTGCGACCCCCCGTCGCGATTCATCACGTACACCTCGGAATCGCGCGAGTCGGATCGGGTGAACACAATCCTGCTTCCGTCGGGTGACCAGTCGGGACTGAAATCGAAACCCGCCTGAGTCGTCAGAATGCTTCGGCCACTGCCATCCGGATTCATGACGCCGATTTCACTTTCCAGCGGCTGATCGGCAGCTCCCGTACTGAACGCCAGGGTGGCGCCATCAGGTGACCAGACCGGCGAATCGTCATCGCCGCGGTCCTGGGTGACATTGACCAGGCCGCTGCCGTCGGGGTTGATCAGCATGATGTTCCGGTCAGGCACGTTGACGAAGGCGATCACCCCGCCGGTAGGAGACCAGCTGGTCTGGGTAGCAACAATGGGAGCACTTGTTACCACTACATCGTTGGTTCCATCAGTATTGATTACGTGAACCTGGCGATCGCCCGGCGCATCGCTCGCGTAGGCGATCTGGCGTCCATCCGGCGACCAGCTGGGATAGGAGGCATTGCTGGCAATTCGAGCCGCGGAGCTCCCGTCCGAGCGCACCACCCAGAGATCTTCGAACGCGTCGTCACCTTCCACCCGCTCGTCCGTGTATGCGATCATGCTGCCGTCGGGTGACCAGCGATAGGCAAGCACTCGCTGCGCGTTCACGAGTTGGGATCGGGAGCTGCCGTCGCGGTTCATCACGTGCAGATCACCGCCGCTGGCGAACAGAATTCGGGAACCGTCAGGAGACCAGACCGGATTTCGATCGAAAGCCCCGGAAGGAGTCAACCGCTGGAGCCCTGATCCATCCGGATTTACCACGAAGATCGCCTGCAGGCCTGATCCGTTCGAGCTGAAGGCGATCTGGGCAGCCGGCCTGTTGCAGGACACCTCGAAGCGAACCTCGGTGGTTTCTCCGCCTCGAACAGTCACACTCCTCGGATTCTCTCCCGAGATCTGACATTGAGGAGCCTGTCCCTCGAGCCGCACGGTGTGGGATCCGATAGGAACGTCCGCAACGGTTGCGGTTGCGTTCACCGGGATCGGCTGTGCCGGTTGCGCGTCGACGCGGTAGGTGTAGCCATCGGAGTCGGGCTCCGACCCGGTCGTGATAACGGTGATCTCGAGGGTGCCCACAGTGGGCGCGCACGTTACTACAAACGATACCGTGGCGGTGGAACCGGCCGAGACGCTCACGTTCCGCGGATTAGGCCCATCGACCGTACAGTTCGGGGCCAAGCCGGCTAGTCTAACCGTGTGGCTTCCCACGCTCACGCCGGGCACAGTCAAGCTTCCGCTGACCGCGATCGGCTGTGGCGTGCCGCCGTCGGTAATGACCCGGAATCCATCAGGGTCGCTGCCGGTCGTTGTCGTCGTGATCGTAAGGGTACCGGTCTCTGCGGGCGGCGGCGTGCAGGCGATCGTAAAGGCGATCTCGACTGTGCCACCTGCTGCAACACTGGCGGTCTGAGGATTCTGCTGGGAAAGCTGGCAGTTGGCCGGAATGCCGCCGAGACCGACGGCATGCTCGCCCTGTGCAATCTCAGGTAACGAACGAACGGCGTTCGCTCCGATGGCACCCTGACTGGCGCCGTCCACCAACAGATCGTAGCTAGCGGGGGCCGAGCCGCTGGTGGTCGTGGTAACCTGGATAGTTCCGACCGGACGAGCGCAACTCACCTCGAATTCCACCGTCGTACTGGCCCCGGCCGCCACGTTGACGGTGCGCGGATTCTCCCCGGCCACGGTGCAGCCTTCAGGCAAACCACTCAGCTGGATCACGTGAGAACCAGCCTCTACCTGAGTGACCGAGATAGCTGCGTTCGCTCCGACCGCGGCTGGAGTGCCGCCATCAACTACCACCTGATAATCGCCGAGTGGCTCCCCCGAGGTGGTTGTACGGATCTCCAGCGACCCGGTGGGAGTCGTAATTTCTCCGCCCTCTCCTCCACACCCTGGCAGCGTGGTGGTGGTGAGCCCGGCAACGATACTGGCAAGTGAACGCAGGGTGCGCATGAAAGCACCGCCTTTGTGTGTCTTGGGATTGGATACGTCAGGCACTTACACTGGCGGGCTCGAGGGGGTCGAGCTTGGCGCCAGTGCCCGGGGCGGGACTCGAACCCGCACGGGGTTACCCCCAAGGGATTTTAAGTCCCTTGCGTCTACCGATTTCGCCACCCGGGCCGCAACCCTCAAATATACCGACGCTCAGGCCGGAATGGTCTCCCGGCGGACCCCCGGAGCCGCCCGGGTGCTCCAGGTGTCAGGATGTCTCCCGAACCGGGCCTGAAAGTCTCCGGCAATTTCGGCCACGATTCGCCGGTCATGCGGTGCTGGGGCGAGCACCACCACGGCACCGCCCCAACCGGCCCCGGTCAGACGGGCACCATAAGCACCATGCCTGACGGCTGACTCCACAATAAGGTCGGCTTCTGGAATAGTGGACTGGTAGTCGACCCGGAGTGACCTATGGCCCTCCACCAGCAGGGCTCCCAGCCGCGCGAGATCGCCTGCCGCCAGCGCGGCTGCGGCAGCACGGGTACGCCAGGTCTCGGTTACCACGTGCCGGACGCGCGGCACCAGCGGCGGCGGAAGTCGTCGTTCCATCTCCGGCAGATCGTCCGGCGCGAGCTGCCCGAGGTGCTGGAGACCGGGCCGCCACTCGCGGCAGAACGCGAGGGCCTCCTCACACTCGCGGCGGCGCTGGTTCAGGGACCCGCCAGTGAGCCGGTGCGATAGTCCCGTCTCTACAACCCACAGCCGGCCGGGAAACGGCACCCGCTGCAGCGTGCCGTCGGCGGTCTCGAACAGCAGCGCGGAACCTCGTTCGCCGTGAGCCGCGATGGTCTGGTCCATGCGACCGCAGCGAACACCGACCTGGTGGTACTCTGCCCGGAAGGCCACCTCGGCCAGCGATGCCGGCGAGAGCCGCTTGCCGGCAAGCAGACTCAGCGTCTTGGCCGTTGCGACAGTGAGCGCAGCAGAGGAGGACAGGCCGGCTCCGATCGGCAGCGTCGTAGCTACCGCGATGTCCGCGCCGGGAGGAACGGCTCGCAACCTCCGGAGTTCGCGAACCACGCCTACGATGTAATCGGTCCAGTGCTGACGAAGCGGTCCCTCGACGTCGACCTCGTGTCTGGTGCCGTCAGTATCAGAGATCACGGACCATTGATCCGCCAGTCGGGCTGACACCGCGGTGCGCCGCTCGATTGCCACCGGCAGTACCGGACCTCCGTTGTAATCGGTGTGTTCCCCGATCAGATTGACCCGCCCGGGTGCCGAGGCAGTGACCGTGGGACGGGTGGCAAAGCTGGCCGTAAACAGCGAATTTGCGAGCCTTGCTGATGATACAGGGTTCGCAGTTGGCGGCTTCTCTCGGGAGGGACTTTGGGGCATTGCGCGCGGCGCCTCGGTATTGTGGTCTGCCTGGTCCTGCCCGGGCCAATGGCGGCTCAGCTCCCGCCGGTGGGGGTGCCGGGCGGCGTCGTTCGAGTCGAGCTCGACGGAAGTCTCTCCACCTTCGACCAGCGCTTCCGCCTGGGCCAGCGAGAGGACTATGGCGCCGATCTCTCGAGCGGCGGGCTTGGGAGCGATCGTATTCCGCTCCTGGGAGATGCAGAGGCGCGGATCGGCCGCATCATCGGCAACACCGGTTATCGGATCAATCTAGGCGGGTTGACGACCGACGCCCACGGCGACGTGGGTACCGGGTTTCTGGGCCTGAGCCTCGGGCTGGCCCGAGGAATTACTGTATTCGGAAGAATTCCGCTGGTCCGATCCCGGGTTCAGTCATCCTTCACTCTGGACCCTTCCTCAGCCGACGCCGGACTCAATCCGGGAGAGTCCGCCCAACTTCCTTTCTTCAACGAGCTCGATGCCGCACTGGCAACTCTCAGCGCTAGGCTAGCGGCGGGAGAATACGACGGTGACCCTGCGCAACGTGCACTGGCGCAGAGCACTCTGGCGGACGCAACCTCGTTGCGAGGCGATCTGTTC
>DASPKB010000267.1:0-6729 GCA_035628315.1 Gemmatimonadales bacterium
CGGCCGCCGAGCCCTGGCCGAAAAGGTTGCCCTGGTGGCGGGGGCCACGCGAGGCGCCGGCCGAGGCATAGCCATCGAGCTGGGAGCCGCCGGAGCCACGGTGTACGTCACCGGCCGCAGTACCCGTAAGCAGCGGTCGGAGTACGACCGTCCTGAAACCATCGAGGAAACTGCCGAGCTGGTGCGGGAGGCCGGCGGCACCGGCATCGCTGTGCCTGCCGACCACCTCGATCCCTCGCAGGTCGAAGCCGTCGTGGCGCGAATCGCGCGGGAGCAGAAACGCCTGGACGTGCTGGTGAACGATATCTGGGGCGGTGAGCGGCTCATCGAGTGGGACACCCCCGTCTGGAAACACTCTCTCGAAAAGGGCTTCCACCTGCTCCGGCTGGCCATCGATACCCACCTCATAACCAGTCATTACGCTCTCCCGCTGCTGCTCGACAAGCCCGGAGGACTGCTGGTCGAGATGACCGACGGGACCGCAGAGTACAATGCCACCCACTATCGGCTGAACGCTTTTTATGATCTGGCCAAGACGTCGGTGACTCGCCTCGCCTGGGGGCTTTCCCGGGAAATCGCGCCGCATGGAGGAACCGCGGTTTCGCTTACGCCCGGATGGCTTCGCTCCGAGATGATGCTGGAGGCGTTCAAGGTGACGGAAGCGAACTGGAGGGACGCGGCAGCGTTCCAGCCTCACTTCGTGATCTCCGAATCCCCCCGTTACGTCGGCCGTGCCGTGGCAGCGCTCGCCGCCGATCCCGACCGTGCCCGATGGAACGGACAATCACTCTCTAGTGGGCAGTTGGCGTTGGCCTATGGTTTTACCGATGTGGACGGGTCCCGCCCTGACTGCTGGCGCTATCTGATCGAGGTGCAGGAGACCGGCAGGCCGGCGGATGCAACCGGTTACCGCTAGGCTGGGGACGATTCTTTCAGCGCGTGTTCTGCCGCCGCCACGGCGCGGTCCACGTCCTCATCGGTGGTTCTCCAGCTCGACACCGACACCCGCATGCAGCGCCACCCTCGCCACGTGGTCCCCGTAAAGAACGCTTCGCCGCCGGCGTTAATGGCCGCCATAACTTGGTCGGTCTTTCGGTCGTGGTCTGCCTCGGAAGCTCCGGGCCGCTCGTCGTAGAACCGGACCAGTCCCTGATTGATCTGGGGGATGCAGATCGCTCGGGCGTTGGGCAGGGCCCCGATCCGGGTCACGATGCTGTGCGCGAGCCGGCAGCAGCGGAGGATGAGGTCCGCCAGTCCGCTCCGGCCTAGTTCGCGGAGCGCTGCCCATGTGGCAAAGCCGCGGGCTCGCCGGGAGTGTTCCGGAGTCCAGTCCAGCTGATCCCGGACCTCGTCCGCATGAACCAGGTAGCTGGCCCGATGCTCCATTGCCGCACGGTGGTGCTCGGGGTGCGCCACGAACGCGTATCCGGAGTCGTAGGGCACGTTGAGCCATTTGTGTCCATCCGTCGCCCACGAATCAGCTCGTTCCGCCCCCGCGAGGAGATGCCGCAGCTCGGGCACCGCGTTGCACCAGAGGCCCATCGCGCCGTCGATATGGACCCACGCCTTGGCTTCGTGCGCCAGATCGATCAGCTCGGGGAAGGGATCGAACACCCCGCAATTCACATCACCCGCCTGCAACACGACGATCGTCGGGCGCTCGGACTCGCGAGAGAGCGCCGTGCGCAGATCCGGGGGCGCCAGCCTACCGGCGGAATCACTCGGCAGCACAACGACGTTGGCGGTTCCGATACCGAGCAGCCTTGCGGCGCGCGTGGTGGTACCGTGCACTTCGCTCGAGGTGAGCAGGCGCACGCGAGGAGCACCGGCAAGCCCATCGCGGTTGACGTCCCAGCCGGCGCGGGCCAGGACTGCGTGGCGTGCGGCGGCAAGACAGGTGACGTGGGCCATTTGACAACCGGTCACCAGTGCAAAAGAGGCCGACGCCGGTAAACCCAGCACATCCTTGAGCCAGGTGCCGCACACTTCTTCCACCACCGCCGCTGCGGGGCTGCACGCGTAGAGCCCGGCATTCTGGTCCCAGGTGGAGGTGAGCCAGTCGGCGCCCAGCGAGGAGGGCAAGCCGGCACCGATGACCCACCCATAGAAGCGCCCTCCTGCACTCCCGACGAGACCCCCGGCAGCAGCCCGAGCCAACTGGTCGACTACAATCGCCGGATCGGTACCCGCATCGGCCAAGGGGCCACCGAATCGTCGGCGTAGCTCCTCGAGCGAGGCTGTGGCGCCCACCGGCGCGTGCTCCAGCGAATCGAGATACGCGAGCGCCAGGTCGGTCGCGCGCTTGAGCGTGGCCTGTTGGCGCGTATCAGATAGCTGCGGTGCCGACCTGGTCGTGGTCATTCGGTTCTCGATGTGAAGATCAGGAGGACGGGTCAGGGTCAGTTGCGACTCGATTTGGAGACGGTACCAGCCCGCCGTCCAAACCCCAAGGGCAATGACAACGCCCGCTCCGGGTCAACATCCGGATCAGCCCGGTTATGCCGAGCGGAATAACGCTCGCCGCCACCAGGAACAGGAGACGTCCCACCTGTCAGCGGCTCAGGAGGGTGGTTCGGGTCCGCTGTTCCACATATCCAGATGAATCCGCCAGCTGTTACCTTCGCGGCGCCAGACCACGACATACTTCCCGCGGTCGGGGCCCCACGACTTACCGTCGCGCTCACCCGCGATCTCGAACGTACCGTGGTCGTATGCGTGTCTGCCGTCGACCCGAATGTGCTGGGGCGTGATGACGTGGCGGGTGATGCGGCGGCCATCGGGGAGCGTCCAGTACCGTTGGATTGCCTCACGGCCGGTGATCGCCTCGGAGCGCTCCGGGAATATGACGGCATCTTTCGTGTACAGCCGCGCCATGGCGGCCGCATCGCCCCTCACGTACGCCGCCGAGAACTGCCGGGCGAGGTCGTGGATGGCGGCGCTGTCGGCTGGGGATTGGGCTTCCACCCGCGACAGGGCGGTCAACGTGCCGATCACCAGGCAGAGGAAGTGTCGCATAGTCTGTCAGCGCTCCTGCTCGATCTTTCGCTGTTCTCTTCCCTGAGCCAGCAGCCGTTCCGCGAAGTCGATCCGCTCCTGCGCCTCGACCAGTTCGCGGCGCATCTGGCTGACCTCGTCCTCCAGCATCTCGAGCCGCTCCTCGCGATCAGCCCCGCCGGGAGCCCGCCGGAGCCGCTGGGCCCAGTACCCGAACGCCATGGCCAGCGCGGCGTGCCCCGCGGCATGCCACGGCTCCGCATCTCCCGCGGCAAAGCCGACTGCCACCAGGTTCAGCGCACTCAGCCCGAATGCGATCGGTCGCCACAGTGCAGGCTTGAAGGTCATCGCGGTCTCCTCGTAAGCACCATCGTCTCTGCGCTGGCTTCCTACGGGCTTCTCTGCCGCATGGTTTCACTTTGCTACAGCGTCTTCGGCTCCGCTGCCGCCTCATCTCTGACGGGTCATTTTTACGCCTCCCCCCGCTCCGATCGTCCCTGGGGCTTTCGGGCGACCGCCAGCAGGTGCGCGCTGATACCCAGGAGAGAGGGCTCCGCCTCCAGCAGTCGCGCCGCCCGGAGCAGATCGGTCAGCCGGCGGGGATCCGCAATTCGGGCCTCGATGTCGGTGAGGAACCAACCCGGTCCTTCCAGCCCGTACATCCCCTCAAAGCTGAATCCAGCCTCGAGTATCTCCGCCCGCAGCTCATCCGGACGATGAAAGTACGCGGTAGTGAAGTATTCCAGCCGGCCGGTGGGATTCCGGTGCTGTCCCTCGCGTACGTCCCGTTCAACGATGGCCGAGAACTCGGGATCCTGTAAGAGGTCGCGGGAGAGTCCATCGAGTACCGAAGCCCACCGGGAGATCCCGGCGGCATAGAGCCGCCCTTCCGGCTTGAGGACTCGGAAGGCCTCCTCGAGAGCACGGGCTCGGTCCCTGGCTTCGGTCAGGTGATAGAGCGGTCCCAGCAGAAGCACAACGTCAGTGCTGTCAGCAGCAACCTCCAGGGCCCGTGCGTCCCCGACTCGGCACGAAGCCAACCGATGCTTCCGGCCGGCGCTGCGCCGTTCCGCTTCGGCCACCAGCCGCGGAGCCGCGTCCACCAGATGCACCGTGTAGCCGGCATCGGCCAGCCAGAGAGCGTATGCACCCGCGGCGCCGCCCACGTCGAGCACCGTTGCTGGGGGCCGAGGGGCAAACCGCACGATCAACTCTCGGGTCCGCAGCTCCTCCAGTACGAACGCGCCTTGCTCAAGCCGCTCTTCTTCCGGGGCCCGAGCGTAGTACTCGGCGACTTCAGGATCGGTTGCGAAATGCGGCTGGTAGGGCATGGCGTGTCGCTCACTCCACGAACGTCACGCACCCGGTCTCGTCGGCAATAACCGCCATACCACCCGAGAATCCAAAGGCGATCCGGCGCGGCATCCGGCCGCAACTGTTGATTGTACGTTCGATCGCCCGCCCAGCCGGATCGATCACCTGAATCAAGCCGGGATCTTCGGTCGTTATCACGCCCGCGTACAGCCTGGAGCCGTCCGGGGAGAGGGCCATCCCGAACGCGCCACCCAGGCCTTCGGTCGCACCCGATGGGAGGGAAGCCACCAGCCGATTGCCGACGATGTCGTAGATGTCGATGTACCCGTTTCCCGCTTCGTCGGCCACGTAGAGCTCGGTTCCATTCGGCGACACTGCGATACCCTGTGGCTCGCCGCCCACCACAAACAGGCGGGCGACAGACTGCGTAACCAGATCGATCTCGGAGATAGTGCCCGTGGTGAATGAGCTGACGTACAGCAGTGTGCCGTCGGCGTTGAGCGCGAGATGATTGGCCCGGCTCTTCTCCACCTCGAGATTGATGAAGCCGGTCACAGTTGAAGTAGCTACGTCGAACACCAGCACTCGGCCGTCGTTGGTGCCCAGGTAGGCGGTCTGGCTATCGGGCGCGGTCACTGCGGAGAATGCCGGCACATCGAGCGGTATCTCGGCCAGCACCCTGCCGGAGGCCAGTTCGATTACGCTGGCATCATCCGCATCGGGACCGGTCGGAGTCACCAGGGCGGTGCCCCGCCCCAGCAAAGTGATCGAGGTCGGCGTGCCGCCGACAGCAGTGATCATTAAACCGGTATCCGGATAGACTGCGGTGGCCAGTTGTCCGCTATGCGCCTGGGAGATGAAGAACCGGCCTTCCGCGTCCACTGCAACTCCAAAAGGCCGGTCGCCCCGGCTGTCGCCTGGCAGGCGAGCCGAGAACGTCGTTGCCGCAGCGGGGTGGCCCGATGGAAGTCCGGTGTACGGAACCACGGCCAGCGCACCGTCACTCGTCGCCCTGATCTCGGCCGCGCCAGGGCCGGCAAAGCTCACCAGGCCCGCATCGTTGACCGAAGCTCGGCTGGGATCGCTGGACACGAAGCTGACGGCGGCGCCCGCTACCGGTGCACCGGATTGATCTACCAGGGTCGCCGAGAGCTGGCGCGACATGCCGGTCCCCAGCACCAGCCTTCTAGGTGTAACCAGGAGTGATCCGGTGGGTTCCGGCGCCGCGACGTCGTCGCCGCAGCCGAGTGTGATTCCGAGAAGCGCGCCCGCAAGGATCCGGCGCAACGTTGCTGTGCCTCTACTCACCCTACCAAGCTACACGATTCTCTCCAGCTGTTGCTATGCCCCCTTATTGAGGCGCCGCTGATCGGCAACCAGCGCGGCCACCCGGTCCTGTGCCTTCCGCTCGGCGTCCTTCCAGGTTGGTCCGGATTCCATGGCGGAGAGCCCGGTCGGAGTGTGAGTAACTGTTACCGACACTCTACCGTCATCGCTCGGACCGCCTTTCACCACCAGCTCCTCGTCTGGTAGACGATGCGGCCTCCGCCGCTCCTTGATGATGGTCGGGCCGCTCCACCCGTGCTGCCGCCGCAGTACTACGTACAGCATAGGGAGGTAGACGGCGCACAGCGTCACCGGCCATCCGGTTGCCATCCATTCCGCCAAGCCCTGACCGAGCCGTAGCTGGTCGGCCGCCATCACGACGATCCACGACCCCGCGACGTAGAGACCCATTTCCAGCCGGTTGGCGGGTATGAGCGCCAGGGACACCAGCTCGTAGGGAAGCGTAGTCTGCGGTATGAAGAGAATTGCCAGGATCAGCCGTCCCTCCGGCGAGCGCCAGCGGAGCGCTCCCAGGAGCAGCACGAAGCCAAAGGGCCGCAGGATAGGCGGCACCAGAGTGGAGGTGTCCGCCGGAAGCGCCCCCCACCAGTCCCGCGGCCACGAGGGCTGAACCACGAAACTCAATGCCACGAAAGCGAAGACCCCGAAGATACCGGGCCATGACGGACGGGAGATCCACAGCGCGGCCGCAGTGTTGGGCTTGACTGCGAGCAAAAAGCCGAGCGCCGGCACCAGAGCCGCGGCAACCATCAGTGGAGTCGTCTGGCCGCTCAGCATGGCAAAGAGGTAAGCTCCCGACCCCAGACCGATCAGAGCGTAGGGCCCGCGGTATCGCCAGAGAGCGTACGCGAACGCCCACCCAACCAGAACGTCGAAGATCAAGCGGGCCAGGTCCAGCGGAACGAAACTGAAAGGCACCGCCAGCAGCACGGCCGGCAGCGGGTACGGCAATGACGAGGTCGGGAGCCCGTAGGGATCGTCGCCTCGGAGCAGGCGCTCCGCCATCCGGTACAGTAGATCGAAGTCGCTGGGCCGCTCGGGCATGCCGGCATAAAGCCCGGCGCGGCAGGCCAG
>DASPKB010000268.1:0-2724 GCA_035628315.1 Gemmatimonadales bacterium
TCGCCCACGGCAGTAGCCGCCGAGCTGGAGCCGCCGTTGCCGCTGCCCGACCTTCCGGACGTGGCAGCGATTGCGGCTCCCGACTCGATCATTCGCCGCCGGCCTGACGTAGCGGCCGCGGAGCGTCAGATGGCGGTAGAACGTGCTCTGGTCGGAGCCGCCAAGGCCGACTACCTCCCCCGGCTCGGGATTGGAGGTTCCGCCGGCTACTCGGCCACCGATTTCGGTGGCTTGGGAGATCGGGGGACCTTCCGCTATGCCATCGGGCCCGTGATCTCCTGGCCCGCGCTCAATCTTGGACGGATCAAGGCCCGGGTAGATCAGTCTCGTGCCCGCGAGCGTGAGGCTCAGGCGCAGTACGACGCTGCGGTGCTCCGGGCGGTGCAGGACGTGGAGAGCTCGCTGGTGCGCTATCGCACCGCGCGAGGTCGGGTCGGCCGGATCCGCGAGGCGGCCGCGGCAAGCGAGCGTGCGGCGGAGCTCGCGAGACTCCGGTTCACCGGCGGCGTGGCCGACTTCCTTCAGGTGCTCGACGCAGAGCGGACCCAGCTTGAGGCCCAGAATCAGCTGGCGCAGAGCCGCACCGAAGCGGCGACCGCGTACGCTGCGCTGTACAAGGCACTCGGCGGAAGCTGGCCATCAGCAGGTGACCAAAAGAGTCAGTAGAAATCGGCAGAGCCCAAAGACACAGAGGACACAGGGATCGCAGCCGGATCCCTGTGTCCTCTGTGTCTTTGTGCTAGCTGCTCTCTAATTGGTCCGGTTCAGCTCCACGCGACGGTTCTTCGCCCGACCGGCCGCAGTCTTGTTGGTAGCGACCGGCACATCCGGGCCGAAGCCTTTGGCCGTCACCTGCGTCGGTGGAACGCCGTTGGCCTCGAGGAAGGTCTCGACCGTCCGAGCCCGGGCCAGTGACAGCTTGAGGTTCTTGAGCCGGGTCCCCTGGCTATCGGTGTGACCCGAGATCTGAACCCGATACTGCGGATTCTCCACCAGCTGAGCCGCGACATCTCTCAGGATCTCCCGAGCCTGAGGAGTGAGGGTGGCTCGGCCGGGGAGGAAATTCACCCCGCGAAGTACCACACTCCGAGCTCCCTTGTGGAACAGGATGGGGCAGCCCTTCGCGTCCGCGGCTTCGGTCTTGAGTGTGCCGGGGCAGATGTCACGCCGGTTAGGCACTCCGTCGCCGTCGGTATCCGTCTCATCCGGCAGGGTGATGGTGCAGCCGCTCGCGTCCGCCGCCGCACCGGCCGGCGTGTTGGGACAGCGGTCGCGACGGTCCGGCACGTTGTCGCCATCCGAATCCCGCTCCATGAAGCAGCCGCGAATGTTGACCGCTTCGCCGGCTGGTGTGTTCGGACACTGGTCGGTTGCATCGGAGATACCGTCCCGGTCCTCGTCTCGCTGGCTCGGCCCGCACCCACTGCCGTTGGCGCTTTCCGCGGTCATCGTGTGGGGGCACTGGTCTACCAAATTGAACACCCCGTCGCGGTCATCGTCCTTCTGACTGGCGGAGCAGCCTTCCGTATCCACCGGCTCGCCGGCACCGGTGTCGGGGCAGCGGTCCAGCTCGTCGTTCACGCGGTCGCGGTCGCCGTCCTTCTGGTTGGCGGCGCAGCCATAGGCGTCCACCGCCTTGCCGAGAGCCGTGTTGGGGCAGCTGTCCTTGCTGTCGACGACGAGATCCTCGTCCCGGTCCTTGGGCTTTGCGGGGGCACCAACTCGCAGGCTGAGCCCCACCTGTGCTCCCCAGTTGATGTACTGGTCCGCCCGCCCGCCATCAGGACTGCTCACATAGTCGGCCGTCCCGTCCACCCGAATGCCGAACGTTGAACCGAGTCCCATGCGGAAGCCGGCCACGCCGGTGATCCCGTTGTCGTCAAAGCTCACATTCTTGCGGTACATGTTGCGGACGTAACCGACTCCAAGCCTCAGCGCAGAGCCGTAGCCTCCCAGCGGCACGTGGTAGGTGAGCCGGGTCCGCAGCGGGATGTTGGTGATGCCGACGCCGGTGAGGTTACTGTGCGATTCCGCGTACGCGGCCTCGGCCTCGAAGGCGAGGTTACGAATGGTATAGAAACCGAGAGATCCGCCGCCGCTCGCCCCCTCCTGAATCGCCAGGGCGTCGTCGTAGCGGGTGTAGCGGCCGAAGCCGCTGATTTCGAAGGTTCCAGACGACTGGGCGCCGGCCACCGTGGCGGTGGTCACCAGCAGCGCCAACGTGAGTCCACGAACTCGCATGCCGCTCTCGGGGTAAAGGCCTGGGGGTTTACCACATCCCAGTATCGGACTCCCCGCCGCGGCCCTTGAGCGGAGTACCGGTCAGCTCGATCGGTCAGTCATCGTGGTCTTCCATATCGCGCAGTGCCTCCGTCGCCTTGTGCCGGACGATCTGGTCCCGATCGTTACTCGCGAGGCTGAGCACCGCCTCTCCCCGGGAGTCCTCCAGCTCCGCGAGCGCTGCAACCACCGAATAGCGGAGGCGTGGTTGGTCACTGCGATAGGCGGCAGCCAGGGCCGGAACCGCTGTGGTATCGCCGATTTCACCCAGCGAGTGGGCCGTGATGATGGCCATCTCGGTGTCACTATCACCCAGCGCGGCAACCAGCCGGGCAGGAGCCCGTTTGATACCGTCCAGCTCGCCCAGCGATTGAGCGGCCAGGCGGCGGACAACTGGATCTGGATCGTCCAGCGCCTTTATGAGGGACTCGGCTGCCTTGTGAT
>DASPKB010000269.1:0-2892 GCA_035628315.1 Gemmatimonadales bacterium
GGTCGAACGGGTGCAGCCCGGCGAAGTGCAGGCCCGGCACATCCTGCTGGTGCCCGAAATCGACTCAACCCGGGTTGCCCGTACCCGTCTGCTGGCAGATTCGGTTCGGAGCGCGCTGGTGAGCGGTGCACCGTTCGACTCGCTTCAACGGATTTACCACGACCGCTCCGCCGAGCGCGAAGGCGAGAACGTTCCCGTAACGAAGCTGCCCGAGAACTATGCCAATGCCATAGGCGAGGCCGCGGCCGACTCGGTGCTTCCTGTCTTTTCCATGCCGGGCTCGGGCGGCAGAGAGCAGTTCGTAATTCTACAGGTTACCGAGCGGCGTCCCGAGGGGGAGATCAAGTACGAAGATGTGCGCGACCGCATCCGGCAGCAGCTCGGGGAGCAGCTGGCCATCCGGCGCTACCTCGACGGCCTCCGCCGCTCGACTTACGTGGAGATCCGGTCGTAGGCAGGGCGGAGAAGACGGAGAGGGCGCGTAGAGGTAGCGTACCACGGATCGCAATTGCGTTGGGAGATCCGCGGGGGATCGGACCCGAGATCACCGCCCGAGCGCTCGCCGGTCCTCTCGAGGCTGACATCATTCTGGTCGGTGCCGAAGACCAGATCGAGCCGGTGCCCGCCCGGAGCAAGGTTTCGGTGGGAGCATGGGGCCTCGGCTCCGGCGATTCCTCCGACCGGAATCGTGCCATCCGCGCCGGCCGCATCGCCGGACACTCCGTAGAAAAAGCGGTACAGCTCGCTTTGGCGGGTGAGGTGGACGCCATCGTCACCGCACCAGCGCACAAGCACGCCCTCCATCTCGCAGGGTTTCCCTATCCGGGCCACACCGAGTGGCTGGCCCATCTGGCCGGCGACGTAGACGTCGCCATGATGCTGGCCTCCGAGGCCGATGCCTCGACCAACACCGGCGCCCTGCGGGTGGTTCTGGTCACCACCCATGTGCCCTTCAGGGACGTGCCTGCGTTGCTGACCGTCGACCGGGTGGTGCGCACCGGAAGAGTGGTTCAACAGGCGCTTCGGCAGTGGTGGGGAATCGATCCTGCTCGCCTGGCGGTATGCGCGCTGAATCCGCATGCCGGTGAGTCCGGCCTGTTCGGGGATGAGGAAGAGCGGATCCTGAGCCCCGCCGCCCGCCAGCTGGATGCCGCTGGTCCGCTCCCGGCCGACACCGTCTTCGTGCGAGCCCTGCGGGATGAGTTCGACGCGGTGCTCGCGCCGTATCACGATGTGGGGATGACAGCGATCAAGGTGGCGGCGTTTGGACGCGCGGTGAATGTCACGCTGGGGTTGCCGTTTCCGCGCACCTCGCCGGATCATGGCACCGCGTTCGACATCGCGGGGACCGGCAAGGCCGATTGGTCGAGCATGCGGGCGGCAATCGAGCTGGCCGTTACGCTGGCGAGACGTAAGCCATAGGTATTTATGCGGCGGCGGGCCCATGCTCTACTCCGCTGACTGCAGTACGCTCTTTCACCAAGATCCAAGTCTGGAACCGCGGGGTCACGCTCGCTCCAACCGCTCCATCAGATTCAGGTACGCATCGAGCTTCAGCTTCTGGCTCGCCCGGTTGGCCACCAGCACCGCGCCACAATGCAGAATCGTCTCGTGCTCCACCAGTCGGTTTGCCCGCAGCGTGTTCCCGGTGTCAACCAGATCCACGATCCAGTGCGACAGGTTGAGCAGCGGTGCTACTTCTACCGATCCGGTAACCGGAATGATGTCTACCGGCCGCCCGGCCGCGGCAAAAAACGTCTGTGACAACCTGGGATACTTGGTAGCAACCCGCGCGGTGACGCCCCCGGGTAATGCTGGGTAAGGAGCGTCCTCCGGGGCAGCCACCACCAGCCTGCAAAACCCGAACTGCAGCTCCAGAGGCTCGAGCACGTCGGCTCCGGTTTCCCGCAGCACGTCGCTGCCGGTGATCCCCAGATCGGCCGCTCCCGATTCTACGTAAACCGGAACATCCCCGGGCTTGACCACCAGGAACTCGATGCGCGGGTCGCTCGACGGAATCAGCAGCCGCCGGCTGCCGTCGTCCTGAATTGCGGCCCCGGCCTTTCGAAACCGCTCGACGGAGGGCTCATACAGCCGCCCCTTGGCGAGCGCTACCCTGAGCCGACTCACGGCTGCACCTCGGCGATGGCATCGAGATCCAGTGACATTCCGACTGCGGCCATCGGCCGGCCGAACCGCCCCATCAGCTCGTCATAGCGGCCGCCGGCGCCCACCGCGCGGCCGGCCCCCGCTACGTACACCTCGAAGTGAATGCCGGTGTAGTAATCGAGACCTCGCACCTCGCCGAGGTCGTATACCACGTGGCTCCGCTCCTCCGGGCGCAGAGCGTCATCCAGGGCGAGCAGGTGGGTGAGTCCCGGGCGCGACGCCGGCGGCGCCTTTCGCAAGGCATCCTCCAGCGCCTCGCGGCGTCCGATGACAAAGGGTAGCGTCGTGAGGGTGCACGCATCTCCTTCCTGTTGAGCCAGCGCCCGCGTAAGGCTGCCCCGGTCCTTTCGGTCGATCCAGCGTCTCACATCCGAGCGGAGCGGCTCCTCCAGTGAGGCGAGGCCCGCGGCAATGACGCCGACATGACCAAGGTTGACCTGAAAATCCCGGACCCCAGCCGATCGGAGCAGCGCGAGCGTGAGCCGGACGATTTCCACGTCTCCGTCCAGATCTCCCTGGCCCAGCAGCTCAGCCCCCACCTGGAGGATCTCCCGGGGACGCCCGCCCCGCTCCGGCTCCTGCCGGTACACCGTGCCGGTGTACGACAGGCGGAGGGGTCCCGCCGCCCCGGAAAACGTGGTGGCGGCCACCCGCGCCAGGCTTGCGGTGAAATCGTATCGGAGGGCGAGGATGCGGCCGTCGCGGTCCGGGAAGCGCACCAGT
>DASPKB010000270.1:0-13040 GCA_035628315.1 Gemmatimonadales bacterium
CAGCAGCCCGACCATTCCGATCGTGGGCGTCGGGTCGATGGCCCCGCTGGGACTCTCGTTATAGAACGACACATTACCGCTGGTAACCGGCGTCTCGAACGCGCGGCAGGCGTCAGCGATCCCCCGACAGGCCTCACGGAACTGAAAGAAGACGTCGGGCTTCTCAGGATTGCCGAAGTTGAGGCAGTTGGTGATGCCGAGGGGGCGGGCGCCGGTGCAAGCCACATTGCGTGCCGCCTCGGCAACAGCGGCCTTTCCGCCTTCGTAGGGATCGAGCGCCACCAGCCGGGAATTGCAGTCAACCGACATGGCCAGGCCGAACCTCGCCCCGGGAATCCGGATGACTCCGGCGTCACCTCCAGGGGGGAGCACGGTCGACGCTTGAACGGTCGAGTCGTACTGCTCGTAGACCCAGCGCTTGCTCGCCACATTCGGGCTGTCGAGCAGTAGCTCGAGCGCACCTTCCAGATTCACGACCGGCTCACCCGGCTCGATGGTGGAGCGGCGAAGCCGCGCGTCCTCACTCTCCTCTGCTTCGGGGAAGTAGGTAGGACAGTCGTTCACCAGGCGCTGACCAGGGATAGAGACAACCGTCTGACCGTTGTGCTTGACCCGGAACAACCCATCATCGGTGACCTGGCCAATCGGCGTCGCCGTCAACTCCCACCGGGCGCACACCTCCTGAATCCGGGCAACCTGGGCCGGCTCGGCTACGACCAGCATTCGTTCCTGCGATTCAGAGAGCAGGATCTCGTAAGGGGTCATGCCCGGCTCCCGGGTGGGCACCAGGCTGGTGTCCACTTCCACACCGACACCGCCGCGAGCCGCCATTTCCGCGGACGAGCTGGTCAGTCCGGCAGCACCCATGTCCTGAATGGCGACAATCAGCCCCGAGGTGATCAGCTCCAGGCTGGCTTCCAGCAGCAGCTTCTCGGTAAACGGATCGCCTACCTGTACCTGGGGACGACGGCTTTCGCTCTTCTCCGAGAGCTCCTCCGAAGCAAAGCTGGCGCCGTGAATTCCATCCCGGCCGGTGCGGGCCCCCACGGCAAGCAACACGTTGCCCACCCCCTGTGCAGCGGCCCGGATGAGATCCCGCTCGCGGAGTAGTCCCACGCACATCGCATTCACCAGAGGATTGCCGGTGTATCCCGGCGCAAAGCCGACTTCACCGCCGAGGGTCGGAACGCCAACACAGTTGCCGTAGTCTCCTATGCCGCGCACCACACCCGCAAAGAGGTACCGGTTGCGAGGGGGATGATCCAGCGGCCCGAACCTGAGACTGTTCAGGAGGGCAACCGGGCGCGCTCCCATGGTGAACACATCTCGCAGGATACCACCTACCCCGGTAGCGGCTCCTTGATAAGGCTCCACGGCGGAGGGGTGATTGTGCGACTCGATCTTGAACGCCACCGCCCAGCCGGAGGGAAGCCGGAGCACGCCGGCGTTTTCTCCGGGGCCCTGGATCACCTGCGGCCCGGCGGTGGGGAAGGCCTTGAGGATTGGCTTGGAATGCTTGTAGGAACAATGCTCCGACCAGAGTGCGGAGAACACGCCCAGCTCCGTGAACGTGGGTGTCCGCCCCAGCATGTCGACGATCCGGCTGTACTCGAGCTCGTTGAGGTTGTGCTCCCGCACGATCTCTGGCGTAATCTGAGGCTCGCCGGGAAGCGTTACGTTGTGGTTGCCGGCGCTCGCGATGCCGGAAGCGGTCAATGGAGTCTCCTCAGCTCAGCGGATTGCCGGGATTGTGCACCGGCTTGTCGCTCCCCCGCCCGCGCGGCGAGCGGCGGAAGGTCGACAGCGCGTCGGAGAGCACCCGGGTCAACACATTTGAGTGCTCTTCCTGGGACACAGCCTCCAGCTCCCCGGCGTCGAGCCACATACCGCCGCAGTGGGGACAGGTCTCGATCTGGACCCCGTGGAACTGGCTGCTCGAGAGGTCGTAGCCGTCCTTGGGGCACTTCATGTAGTGGGATTTGCGCTCCGCTTCGAGCGCGGCGCGCTGGGCCTGCTCCCGCTGCTTCCGGAGCAGTTCGGCATCTTCGCGCGCAAAGTACTCGTCTTCGTTTCGGCTGGGCTTATCCGACTTCATTGCTGGGTACCCCCGTATTCGAGCTGTCCTGGAACGATGAGATCGGCGAGGTGAAGAACCCGGCGCCGCCGGTCATGCCGAGCAGACGATCCGCCGCCCGTTCAGGGTGGGGCATGATCCCGACGATGTTGCCGGCGGAATTGCAGATGCCGGCGATATGGTTGGCCGATCCATTCGGGTTGGGCTGAAACGGCGATCGCTCGGTGGCGGCCACGTACCGCAGCACGACCCGCCCCTCGGCTTCGAGCATGCGTAAGGTATCCGGAGGGGCGATATAGCGGCCTTCGCCATGCGCCACGGGCAGCCGGAGCCGGGCGCCAGGTTCGTAGTCACAGGTGAACGCGGTATCCACCTGCTCTACTGTCACGTCCACCGGCTTCGATACAAAGCTGAGCGCTGCGTTGCGGAGGAGAGCGCCCGGCAGGAGATGAGCCTCACAAAGAATCTGGAAGCCATTGCAGATGCCGAGCAGCGGCCCGCCATCAGCGGCGTGCCGCTGTACGGCCTGCATGACAGGACTGAACCTCGCGATGGCGCCGGACCGGAGATAATCACCGTAACTGAAGCCGCCCGGCAGAATAACGATGTCGGCGCCTTTGAGGTCGGTATCCCGATGCCACACGAAGTAGGCGTCGCCCCCGTACTGCTGAGCCGCTCGCAGGGTGTCAAAGTCGCAGTTGCTACCGGGAAATCGGACAATGGCCACCCGAGGCATCAGTCCTCCTCCACCCGGAGCAGGTAGTCCTCGGTGACCGGGTTGGCCAGTAGCTTGTCGCACATCAGTCGGGCGCGGGCTTCTGCCTCGTCGCGCGATTTGGCGTCAACGTCGAGCTCGATGGCCCGGCCTACCCGCACGGAGCCAGCCTCTTCGAAGCCGAGAGCGGTAAGGGCGTGCTCCACCGCCTGTCCCTGGGGATCCAGCAGACCGGTTCGGGGCATTACACGGACGTGCACTCGATAGCTCATTCGTCCATCTCCTGTCGGCGGTCTCCCCAACGGCTGCGACGCTCCTGCGAAAGCGGAGGCGGCAGCCTGGGGTCGTGGGCGTCGGCAACCTGTTCGTCAACTACAGCCACAGTCTCCGGCCGCTCCATCAGGCCGAGCACCGTCGCTCGAGCGATGCCAAACACCATGTAGAACAACCCCAGAGGAAATAAAAAATACTCTGGTGCCAGGATTCCGCCGAGGAGAATGACGAGATGTACTACCAGTCCGAAGATCCCTCGCGCGCTCCGGATTCCGATGGGAGGAAACTTGGGGTACTTCACGTTGCTCACCATGAGGACGGCGAGCACCAGCATGAGCACCACGAGGCCTTCGTGCTGGAGGTCGAGATACGACAATGAGGCGCGGTACCATTCGGTCTGACTGAAGGGGTAGTAGACGGCGAGCGTCATTCCGGCCGATGGGGAGGGCATGCCGGTAAACCAGCCGGTCGAAGGCTTTCCTGCGGAGAGCACATTGAAGCGGGCCAGCCGGAGCGCGACGGCCACCACGTAGATATAGCAGAGGATCCAGGCAAATCGGCCGGCGTTCGAGAAATCCAGGAAATACATCAGCAGTGCCGGTGCAACCCCGAAGGAGATCACATCCACCAGGGAATCCAGCTCGGCTCCGAAGCGGGTGCCGGTTCCCGACAGGCGGGCTACCCGGCCGTCCAGCATGTCCAGAATACCGGCGAACACGATGAACCAGCCGGCCCACCGGAAATTTCCATTGAAAGCGGAGACAATGGCCCAGAACCCGAAAAACAGGTTGCCCAGGGTAAAGGCGCTCGGCATGACCACCACGACGTGCCGCATCGTGGGCCGCCGAAGACCCTCTCGCCTCTGACTCAGCTCCATTCGGCGACCACGGTTACTCCAACCAGAGTGGTGTCTCCCGATTTCACGAGGATTCGGGTGCCGGTGGGAAGAAACAAGTCGACCCGGGATCCGAAGCGGATCATGCCAAGGCGCTGCCCCTGCTGAACCACCGTGCCGACCTCGTGATCGGTCACAATCCGCCGGGCAATGAGGCCGGCGATCTGGCGGATGAGCACCTTGCCCCGATCGGTCAGCAGTCCCACCGAGGATTGCTCGTTGTCCAGGCTGGACTTTTCAGCGGCGGCATGCCCGAACTTGCCCGGATTGTAGTGTCGGTAGCGTACCGTTCCGCTCGTAGGATACCGGTTCACGTGGCAGTTGAAGACGTTCATGAAAATGGAGATCCGGAGCGCTCGGCCCTCGAAGAAGGCCGGCTCATCCACCTCCGAGATACCGACGACCTTGCCATCCGCCGGTGCCAGAATGAGCCGCTCGCCGCGCTGCCCCCCTCGCTCCGGATCCCGGAAGAAGGCCACGACCCAGATGGCCAAGACGGTCATGAGCACCGCTCCCAGCCACCAGCCCGGCCTCTCGTAGCGGACCGCGGCAAGCCAGAACAGAAGCGCAAAGGCCCATGCTGCTACGATGAACCAACGTCCCTCCGGCGCTGTACGAATCATAGGTCCTCGCTCAACTCCTGGCCGGTGAGCAGGCGATAAGCCTCGAGATACCTGCGGCTGGTTGCCCCGACGACTTCGGGCGGCAGAGAAGGCGGGGGCGCTTCGCCGTTCCACTGGCTAGCTGCCTTCAGTGAGGCCAGGTAATCGCGCAGGGGCTGCTTGTCGAAGCTGGGCTGGCTGTGGCCCGGAGAATAGCGGTCGGCAGGCCAGAACCGGGAAGAATCGGGTGTCAGCAACTCGTCGATCAACCGCAAGGTGCCGTCGGCGCCAATTCCGAACTCAAATTTCGTGTCCGCAATGATGATCCCGCGCCGTGCCGCGTACTCCCGACCCGCCTCGTAGATTGCGAAGCTCGCATCCCGGAGTCGCGTGGCCAGCTCGATACCAAGCGCACCCGCCATCGTGGTGAACGTCACGTTGAGATCATGTCCCGCTTCGGCCTTGGTAGCTGGGGAAAAGAGTGGGGGCTCCAGTCGCGCGCTCTCGACCAGTCCAGCCGGAAGCCGTTCACCAGCAAGGGTTCCCTGGCTTCGGTACTCGGCCCAGGCGGATCCCGACAGATACCCGCGGACGACGCATTCGAATGGGATCGGGGGCGCTCTCCGCACCAGCATGGTTCGGCCGGCGAGCTCCTGCTCCATTCCAGCGAGCTGCGGAATCCGCTCCATGATCTCCGCCGACCGAGCGGTTATGTAGTGCGAAGGAAAGACGTCGGCGAGGTACTCGAACCAGAAAGCGCTGATCTGGGTCAGGACCGCGCCCTTCCAGGGCACCGGCTCGCGCATCACCACATCGAAAGCGCTGACCCGGTCACTCGCTACCAGCAGAAGATGGTCGTTGTCGACCTCATAAACCTCGCGGACCTTGCCCCGCCGGAGGAGAGGAAGCGGCAGACGGCTTTGTACCAGCGTCGTGGATTTCACACCACCACCTCGGCAGACTCGGCATCGGCGGCCAGCGGACGGGCCCGCTCGAGTAGCGGGTGAAGGTACTCATCCCTGAACTCCTGAACCTGCTGCGTAGCCCGGCCGGTGTAGTTGGCCGGCTCCAGCTCGGCCCCGAGCATCGACCCAGGAACGCCGCGGAAGGCGGGGTCGGCGGCGAGTCGGCTGAGCAGATCGTTCTGCTCCCCTCGGCTCACGGCCTCTGCCACGGCGATGCTGTGCTGCCGGATGACCTCGTGCAACGACTGTCGATCACCGCCTGCCTCGACTCCGAGCATCAGCCAACGCTCCGTGGCCATGAAGGGCATCTGCTCGGCTACGTGGCGGCGCACTACGTCTTCCCGTACTTCCAATCCAGCGGCGATGTTGGTCGCCAACACCAGAATCGCGTCGGTGGCGAGGAAGCCCTCCGGCAGAGTGAGCCGGCGGTTGGCGCTGTCGTCGAGGGTGCGCTCCAGCCACTGGCTGGCGGCGGTCTGCGCGGTATTGGCCGGCAGGGAGATTACGTAACGCGCCAAGCCGCTGATGCGCTCTGACCGCATCGGGTTCCGTTTGTACGCCATGGCGCTGGAGCCTACCTGTTCGGACTCGAAGGGCTCGAGCAGCTCGCCCTCGTGCTGAAGCAGCCGGAGATCCCCTGCCAGCTTCGCGGCCGATTGGGCAATGCCGCTCAAGGCATCGAGGATCGCGCTGTCAGCCTTTCGAGTATAGGTCTGGCCGGTCACTGGGTAGGTGGACATGAAACCCAGCTTGGCCGCCACCCGCCGATCCAGCTCCCGCACCTTGTGGTGATCGCCGCCGAACAGCTGAAGAAATGAGGCTTGCGTGCCGGTGGTACCCTTGCAGCCGCGGAGCCGCATGGTCTCGATCCGATGGGAGACGTCCTCCACATCGAGGGCAAAGTCCTGCATCCAGAGCGTGGCACGCTTGCCGACCGTCGTCAGTTGCGCCGGCTGATAGTGAGTGTACGCCAGGCAGGGCAGGGTGGCGTAGCGAATGGAAAACCGCTCCAGCGCTGTGAGCACCGCGATAAGCCGGCCCAGCAGCAGCCGGAGTCCGTCCCGCATGACCACGAGGTCGGCGTTATCGGTAACGAACGCGCTGGTGGCACCGAGGTGGATGTAGGGGCGGGCAGCGGGGGCTTGATCGCCGAATGCATGAATGTGGGCCATCACGTCATGGCGGAACCGGCGCTCATACCGGGCGGCCGCAGCGAGATCGGCATCCTCCAAGTGGGCTCGCATCTGGCTGATGGCCTGCTCCGGGATGTCCAACCCCAGCTCCCGCTCGGCTTCGGCTAGCGCAAGCCAGAGACGTCGCCAGAGAGCAATCCGTCGGGGCTCGCCCCAGAGTGTCTGCATCGCAGGCGAGGCGTAGCGGGTGCCCAGCGGCGAGCGCCACCGGTCCTCGGTCATCGGAATACCAGGTCGGTAAAGGTGATTTGACCCTCGCGCTCGACGTAGATCCTAATTACCTGTCCCGGGCGTACGTTCAGCAGATCGGCAACTTCGGACGCGTTCCGAACCGGCGTCCGGTTGATCGCCAGAATGACGTCGCCGGGTTCCAGCCCCGTTGCCCGGCTCACTTGCGGCGAGATCCGGAAGATGAGAGCGCCGCGCTCGCTCCGGATCCCGCGCTCTGCCTGAATCGCCGGTGTCACGTTGATCAGCTGAAGGTCCTGGAGCACAGTGATCTTTTCCGCAGTGACCGTCGGCAGATCTCCGGTCACCACTCGACGGCGGGCGGTGGAGCTGCCCGTCCTTACTGTGAGATCGACCGCATCTCCCACGTGAAGGTCTAGCTTTACTGCTTCCCAGTCGAGGTAGTTTCGGAGCCGGCGCCCGTTGGCTTCTATCAGCACATCTCCCGGACGCAGTCCGGCCTTCGCTGCGGGCCCGCCAGGCGCCACGGTAGAAAGAACGACCCCGCCCTGACTCTTCCATTCCCGCATGGCGCGGGCGCCTTCGACCTCCAGTCCCACCCAGGCGCGCCGTACGGTACCGCTGCGAATGATCTCCTCGGCCACCCGGACGGCGCGCTCGATTGGAATGGCGAAGCCAAGACCCACCGAGCCTCCGCTATTACTGAAGATTGATGAATTGACCCCAACCACCTCACCGAGTGCATTTGTGAGCGGGCCACCGGAATTGCCGGGATTGATGGCTGCATCGGTCTGAATCATGTCGAGATACAACCCAGTCTGATCCCCACCAGGCAGAATGTTCCGGCCGGTGGCGCTTACCACACCGACGGTAACTGTAGGCTCGGCGTTCCCCAGCAGGTATGCGTAGGGATTCCCCAACGCGACCACCCATTCGCCGATCATGAGATCGGTGCTGCGGCCCAGCTTTACCGTGGGCAGGTTCTCCCGCCGCACCCGGAGTACCGCGATATCCGTTACCGGATCTTCGCCCAGCACCGTCGCAGCGAGGTCGCTTCCGTCGGGCAGGGTCACCACCACGCGCTCGGCATTCGCCACGACATGTTGATTGGTCACGATGATACCGGGTCGTATGACGAACCCGGTCCCATAGCCCTGCACCAGCCGAGCGCTCTCGGGAACGAAGAAGAAGTCCCAGGGTGAGCGAGGCGCGGCTTGCCTCCGAGCGGTCACATTGATGGAAACGACGGCGGGTGATACCCGGTCGGCCGCGGTGACCAGGGCCGTACGCCGGGATGCGTCGATGCCGGTCTGAACATCCTGGACCCGGGACGGTGTCTGCGCTCCTGCCCGATCAATCGTGAGCGCCTCAGGCGCGTCTCGGCAGCTCAGCACGCTCAGAAGCAGGATAAGCCTTGTGCTAACCGGCCAGGGCAGTGGCACGAACCTCCTGTTCGGCTCTGTCGAAGAGCTCGGGTGGATAGGTCACGGCGACGAAGTAGAGTCCCTGGGGTGGTGCAGGAGGACTGGTAGCGGCGTTGTCATGCCGCTGGAGCAGGAGCTGCAAATCCTCCACCGGCCGGCGGCCAAGCCCAATGTCGACCAGGGTTCCTACCAGCATCCGAACCATGTGGTGCAGAAATCGATCAGCCTCGATGTGGAAGCTCAGTCCACGACCGTCTGGTCGGACTTCCCAGTCAGAGCGCGATACCCGGCAGCGATAGTGGAGCTTGTCTCCCTTGGCCGCAAACGCTCGGAAATCGTGCTCACCCAGAATGACGGCGGCACTCTGCTGCATTGATGCCAGGTCGAGGGGACGAGCGAGGGCCCATTCGAATGCGCGGCGAAACGGAGATGCCGACCCGTCATCGGTGCCGATATCGTAGCGGTAGCGTCGCGCGAGGGCTGATTTGCGGGCGTGGAATCCGGGGTGCATGCTGTGAACTGCCTGTACCCAGCACTCCCGCGGCAGCAACGCATTGAGCGCTCGGCGAAGCACGGTCGCGTTCCACTTGGCCGGCGCGCTGAAACTCACACCCTGACCAATAGCATGGACACCAGCATCAGTGCGGCCGGCCGCATGGGCCACAGTCCGCCGCCCGAAAAGGCGCTCCAACACCCGCTCGAATTCGGATTGTACCGAGCGTCCCGCCGGCTGGCGCTGCCACCCGACAAAGCCGGTGCCGTCGTAGTGAAGGAGGGCGAGGTAGGTCCGGCTCACGGCCCGGAATCTAGTCCTACAGCAGAACCCGAGCAAGCTGCGCAACTGCTTGTCGTAATTGACAAAACGCAGCCCGGTCGGATACAATTTCGAACCTCCGACCCATCTCTTTGAGCTCCACCTCTGGCCCGGTTTCGCCCTGACAATGGATGACGCTAGGCTCCGCAGCGCCCTGCAGCAGATAGCCCGGGGGCTCACGTTGAGCCGGGCCGACGCCGCTGCCGCTTTCGCAGAGATCATGGCCGGGAATGCCACTGCGGCACAGGCGGCGGCGCTATTGATGGGCTTGCGGGCTCGTGGCGAGAGCGCCGACGAAGTGGTAGGCGCCGCTCAGGCGCTCCGTGATGCAATGGTGCGGCTGGAAGTCCCTGACGCCGAGTGGCTGGTGGATACCTGCGGGACCGGAGGAGGGCGGGTCGGGACGATCAATGTCTCTACCGCAGCCGCATTTATTGTCGCCGGCGCAGGCGTACTGGTGGCAAAGCATGGGAACCGGAGTTACACCTCGAAGTCCGGCTCGGCCGATGTCCTCGAGGCACTCGGGGTCGATGTCAATCTGGACCCGAGTCGGGCTGCAGATGTGCTGAGGGCCAGCGGAATAGTGTTTCTGTTTGCCCCGGTGTATCACCCGGCCATGCGGCATCTGGCGTCAGTGCGGAAGGAGCTCGGCGTCTCTACCATCATGAATCTGCTGGGACCACTGGTGAATCCCGCCGGGGTAACCCGGCAGGTGATCGGCGTCGCGGACGAAGAGCGCGGTCCTCTCATGGCAGAAGCCCTGGCGGGACTCGGTGCTCGCCACGCGCTCGTGCTTCACGCCCGCGTCGGCATGGATGAGGTAAGCCCGGCGGGCTGCACCCTCGTGTGGGAAGTGGACCAGGGGAGGGTCACGACCTGGGAACTCAGCCCTGATAACTATGGTCTTGAATGCAACGACCTGGCGGGGCTTGCCGGCGGCGAGCCGCAGCAGAATGCTGAGACAATCGAGCAGCTGCTGCGGGGGCAGGGAACTCCACCCGTACGGTGCGCCGCGTTACTGAACGCTGCAGCGGCGCTCTATGTATCGGGCCGTGGGTGGACCTTCGAAGAGGCAGTCGGGGAGAGCCGGACCTCGCTGGACAGCGGGGCGGCGGCCCAGGTGCTGGAGCGGCTTAGAGCCGCGGCGCCGGCGCCGCCGTGAATCCCCCTCAGTACTTCCGGATGACGCCGACCACCACTCCCTGGATCAGCACATCCCGCTCATGAAACCGCATGGGCTGCATGGTTGCGTTGGCGGGCTGAAGCCGGATCCAACCTCCCGGCTCGCGATAGAACTTCTTGACGGTAGCCTCGCTTCCGTTGACGAGAGCTATGACCATCTCACCGTTTTCTGCGGTTTGCTTGCCGTGCACCACCACGATGTCACCGTCCATGATATGCTCGTCGATCATCGAGGTTCCCTGGACCCGCAGGCCGTAGTTGGGACCCCGACGGGGGAGCATCTGCTCCGGAACGGCGATGGTTTCTTCGTGCATCAGCGACTCGATGGGTGTACCGGCAGCCACCTTGCCGAGCAACGGGATTTCGCTGGCAGCCGAGGTTCCCCGCGGAGGCAGGACCTCGATGGACCTGCTCTCGTTGTAGGAGCGGCGGATATACCCCTTGCGCTCGAGGTTCGTGAGATGCTCGTGGACCGTGGCGAGAGACTGAAACCCGAAATGCTCCGCGATCTCTTCGAAACTGGGCGCGTATCCCTGACCATTGATGTGGGTTTGCAGATACGCGAGGATTTCGCTCTGACGCTTGGTCAACGGCATCCGTCGTCTCCTGTAAGCGGCGTGGCTACCGAATAGAGCCCGAATGAAGGTACCCGAATACGCGCCGAAGGACAAGGCCCCTGTGCGGCTGGAGGAAATTCTCCGGGCCACCCGCCAGGCACTTCCCGACTTGTACCAGCGTCGGGCTGCTCTGGAGCGGGCGCTGGAAGGCAGCCGGGTGACCCACCCCTCCTTCCGGGCTGCGCTCCTCCGGCCGACAGTTGCCGTGATCGCCGAAGTAAAGCGGCGCTCCCCTTCGGTCGGCTCCATCCGGGAAGACCTCGACCCCGGGGAGCGGGCCGCGGTATATGCGGCGAACGGGGCGGCGGCCATATCAGTGCTCACCGACCAACAATTCTTCGGCGGATCGATCGCCGACTTGAGAGCAGCCGTGGGACAGTGTTCGCTCCCCGTGCTGCGCAAGGATTTCATCGTAGATGAGCTCCAGATTCTCGAGGCGAGGGCTGCCGGTGCGGCCGCGGTTCTCCTGATTGTTAGGGTGCTTGGGGCGGATCGGCTGGAGGGGCTGCTCCGCTGTACCCACGAGCTTGGTCTGGATGCTCTGGTCGAGGTCCACACCGAGAAGGAGCTGAGGGTCGCCCTCGATGCCGGCGCTTCGATCGTTGGGGTCAACAGTCGAGATCTGGACACGTTCAAGATTGATGTGAAGAGCGCCTGGTCGCTGCTCGGCGGAATCCCGAGGGATCGGATCGCCGTGGCGGAAAGTGGGCTTTCCGGGCAAAGCGACGTGCTGCGCGCGGCCGAAGCCGGTGCCGACGCTGTGCTGATCGGGACGGCGCTTTCAGCCGCCGAGTCTCCCGAGACGCTCCTTCGAGGCGAGCTGTCGCAGGTGCCCCGGCGTGGCCGTTAAGGCCAAGATCTGCGGCCTCATGCGACCTGACGACGCAAAGGTCGCGGTGGAGGCGGGTGCATCCTATCTGGGCGTTGTTTTTGCTGGAGGACCTAGAGCGGTCACCCCGGAGCAGGCCGCCGAGGTAGTCGCAGCCAGTGGCGGGGTTCCTGTGCTCGGAGTGTTCGCCGAGCAGCGGGTGGAGACAATTCTGCAGATCTGTGACCAGGCTGAGCTTAGCGGTGCTCAGCTACACGGTCACTATAACAGTGCGGATGCCGAGCGGCTTCAAACGGCCGGGCTCCTGGTCTGGCGTGTCGTGCGAATCGCGACGCCGGAAGATCTCGCTGCACTATTGCCGGCGCGCTTTGCGTCCGATGCTGTTCTGGTCGAGCCGCTGAGCCCGGCGGGTCTGGGCGGCACCGGAACAGCTCTCGAGTTAAACCTCGCCCAGGCCGCGCGGGAACGTTTGGCAGGTCATCCGATGGTGCTCGCCGGAGGTCTCACCCCCGAGACCGTTGCCGAGGTGCTCGCGAAAGTCCGCCCCGAGATCGCGGATGTGAGCTCGGGAGTGGAGCTTCGCCCCGGCATAAAGGACCACACCAAGGTCGTGCGTTTCGTGGAGGCCGTCTTTGCTCATGGCGCAATCGCCTGACTCGGCGATGACTGGACGTTTTGGGCCCTATGGCGGCCGTTATGTACCGGAAACGCTAGTGGCCGCACTGGACGAGCTGTCATCCGTCTATGAGGCTGCGCGGCGCGACCCCGGCTTTTGGTCCGAGCTTCAGTCCCTCCTGAAGGAGTTCGTCGGACGTCCTTCCCCGCTTACCGAGGCGCCCCGCTTCAGCCAGGAAGTTGGCGCCCAGGTGGTGCTCAAGCGCGAGGACCTCAACCACACTGGCGCACACAAGATCAACAATACTGTCGGACAGGCCCTCCTGGCCCGGAGGATGGGCAAGCGCAGGATTATCGCGGAAACCGGAGCAGGACAGCACGGTGTGGCTACCGCGACGGTCTGCGCGCGCTTTGATCTCGAGTGCATTGTGTACATGGGTGCGGAGGACGTCGAGCGGCAGCGGCTCAACGTTTATCGGATGCAGTTGCTGGGTGCTACGGTGATTCCGGTGGAATCGGGCACCCGGACGCTGAAGGACGCGACCAACGAAGCCCTGCGAGACTGGGTGACCAACGTGCCAACCACCCACTACATCATTGGGTCAGTAGTGGGGCCAGACCCATTCCCCCGCATGGTCCGCGACTTTCAATCA
>DASPKB010000271.1:0-3260 GCA_035628315.1 Gemmatimonadales bacterium
GGACTGGGATCCCCGGTAGGAGCAGTGCTGGCCGGTTCTCGCGACTTCATTGAAGAAGCCTGGCGGTATAAGCAGCGGTTCGGCGGCGCCATGCGTCAGGCGGGGATCATTGCGGCCGGCGGGGTGTATGCCCTTCGCCACCACGTAGAACGTCTGGCCGAAGATCACGCGCGCGCGCGCTCTCTGGCCGATGGCTTGGCAGGACTCCGGGGGATAACGCTGGATCCAGCCCGGGTTGAAACCAACATCGTCATCTTCGACGTAAGTGAAACAGGGCTCACTGCCGCAGAGTTCAACGACCGCACCGTGGCCAGCCATGGGGTGCGCTTCAGCGTGCTTGCCCCAAGCACCGTCCGTGCGGTGACCCACCTCGATATTTCCTCCGCAGGCGTTTCTCAGGCTATCGAAGCTGCGCGCACCGCCGTCGCTCGCTAGTGCAAGTTGTCGGGCGGCTGCCGTCCTACATCGTGCAATGCGAGACGATCACCGTCCCAAGCAGGAGCTGATTCATGAGATCACCGGTCTGCGTAAGCAGGTGGTGGATCTCAAGGAGGCGATGACGGCCCGCCGCCGGGTGGAGGATGCTCTCAGGCGGGCGGAGATATCGCTTCGCGCTCTGTCCGACGGAGCCCCGGTCGGTCTTGTGCTGTTCCGTGAGGACGGTACGCTCATTTCCGCAAACCGCCCTTTCGCCACCATGCTCGGGTACGACTCACCCGCTGAGCTTCAGGCCCTGAGCGCGGTCTGCAGTGTATTCGCCAGCCCCGAGGAGCAGTGCCAGGCACTCCGACCGTCCTCCGGCTCAGACGGGGCGCGCCTCACCCAGTTTCGCAGCAAGGATGGATGCCGGCGCTCACACGCTGTACTGGCTGGCCAGCAATCGGCCGACCGTGCGGTAACGCTTGCAGTGTTCGATATACCCACTCCTTTACCCCAAACTTTTCCGGCCCCTTCCGCGTAACCTCGGTCCCTTAGTCAGTCCGGTTGGTTCCTACCTTGGCGTCGCATTAGCACGCGCTTGCCGTCGGCGCATCAATCTCACCACGGAGGAGCCATGTCCCGGATTTTTCGCCTAGGTGCGCTCGCCATGGCGGCAGCGATTACGGGGTGCGACCGTACTCCACCCACCGCAGGGTCTGATGACCCCTCACCCACCTCGGCCAGCGTGCCTGAGCCTGGTTCCGCCACGCAGCGAAGTGCCATGGACCGTATGGCACGCCGTTTCGCCCGGGCCCTCGCCGATCCCGCCTTCCGCCTTCATATGAAGGAACAGCTCGACCGCTCGCCCTTTACGGAGCGCAAGCTGCACCTCCAAAATCTGCTGTGGGCAGGCGAGCGGCGAGTGCTCAAGGACGTGGCCCGGCTCAGTGCCACATCCGAGGCGGTTGTCGAGGCCGATGCCAGGGAGTCGATACCGTTGGAGATCTACTTCCCGGTACCGGCGCACCGGGGCCAGTGGTCGGGTGGCGCCGACGTGCTGGTCGCGAGTGCCTGGGAGGACGGTGATGCGCCGGTTGCGTACGACGTTGAGGGGCGGCGCTACGTACTGAGCGCCAGTGAGCCACCCCGGGTCCCGGTCATGGCTATGGTCCCGGTGGAAACGGATTTTGGCCGAGCCGGTTTGCCGGTCTCGGAGGCCACCTGCACCACCTGTGAGCCCGCGCCGCCCATACCCAGCCCGCCGCCGGGTGGGCTGTACATGACCTATTCCCATTTCGTTCAAGATTTTGAAGGTTGGTTTAAGGGCGACCCCGAATTTGAAATCCACATCCTCGGACAGGCTGGCACCTCCGATTCACTGCGGGACTATCAGTGTGCCGGTGCAACGGCAGGTGGGTACTATCGGTTTGATCAGAACAAACTGGATTGGTGGGGCAGCGTTCTGCTGTTCAGCCAGTACCAGCTCAACAACTACAAGACGGCGCATCCCAACCAGAACTTTCGCATCGTTGCGTTGGAGGATGACGACACATCCTGCGGCATCAAGTTCGATGACGACCGCTTCCGCCAGCTGATCGGAACGCTCCAGGCTCAGTACCCCAATCTGACTGGCGCCAAAGACACCGTCAGCGGCATCATCAGGTGGGTAAAGCGGGCTAACGCGTTACAGAAAATCCTGAGCGCGGCGTATTCTTTCATCACCACGCAAGACGATCTCATCGGAAATGCCATCGAGGATGTAGTCGCGGGCCAGTTCTACGCCGGCGCGAATTGGGTGATCAAGGGAGAGAACAACAAGACAAACGGATGGCTTAAACTGGAGATGCGCTGATCATGAAACCTGCCTCATTACTGCGCACGGTTCTGGTCGTACTCACGACCCTGTCGGCTGCCGGGGTATCACCCTTGCCTGGCCAATGGCGCGTCGGTCTTGAGGTCGGCGCCGCGCGGTTCTGGGGCGGGTCCATCGACACAGGTGGCGAGGGTACGTCCTTTCGCCCCTATCGGCCTACCACGTTTGGTATCGGATTGGAACGCCAGGCCGGTCGGTACGCCTTCGCTCTCCAGCTGCATTACTTCCAGGCCGGGCTCGCACTCGAGGGGCCGGAGGTGGTGATCGCTTCAGACGGAGCGTTTACCTCGGTCAGCCTCTTCCCCGAGGCTGCCTTGCACGTCGCCACCCTTGGCAACAGCCAGCTATGGATTCATGCCGGTCCGATACTAGAGGTCTGGGATGTGATCGACAACGACACCCGTACGCGCCTTGGCGCACAGGGATCCGTCTCTCTGGACGTACCCCTCGGCTCCCGCTTCAGCGGGGTGCTGAACGCGGGCGGGGCCGTCTCCCCGTCACCTTATGAAGAAGGTGAGCTCGATCTCGGAGCCGGCGCGCCCACGTACGAGCGCCGGGCGTTGTGGCGGAGAAGTTTCGGAGTGGGAGTCAAGTATCGGCTTTGAACGGCCGGCTCACTCTGCCACTACCCGGCCGCAGGTAGAGCAAAACAGCGCGTCAGGCTCGGGCCGCGGTCCACAGGAGGAGCAATTGGGGCCGCTCGAGGTAAAGTGAGCCGCAGTGTCCGATGATGTCGCATCCGAAGCGAAGCGAAGTGCGCGCACCCGATCTGCAATGATGGACTCTACATCATCGGACACCATCTCCGCGCCAGTCGGTTCGGAGTCTTGGCGGAGTGCCTCGAGTGCAGCCGCGGTGTACCTGCTTTTCAGCAGCTCATAGTCCTGCTCTGACAACTTTCCCGTCTGCCGATCGAACTCGATTTCCTTGAGCGCACTCAGGGCAACTCCCCGGGGGGTCTCCTCAG
>DASPKB010000272.1:0-2598 GCA_035628315.1 Gemmatimonadales bacterium
GAAATCCTGCGTCGAGAGATGCTCCAGGACTGGCCGGTATACGTCTTCAACGTGCTGCACGAAGACATGATCAAAGTTCCCGACGGGTTGATGCAGATGGAGGCCGAAGACGAATCGGATTGGATCCATTCGTTAGCCGAAGACGAGTGAGCGGGAGCCGCCCAGTGCGGCTGCTATAGCCGGGATGATGTTCGGGAACAGCTGGTCACGCCGCGCCAGCTCCTCTGCTCGGCGCTGCGCATCCGCGATACCGGCCTCAGCCCCGGGGGCAAGTGCGGCAATGAGCTGCTCGGCATCCTGGCAGTGCTGCTGAAACCGCTTTTCAGCGTAGTCGGCGGCAGCGCCGGTCGAGATGATGAACTGCCAATCACTGGACTGCGCCAGCAACATCTCCCGGGCGGCCTGGGCCAGTACCGGGCGGGCAGCCGGGGAGGCGACGGCGTTTGGGGCAGCATCCCAGAATGCCTGCTCCAGCGGCCAGAGGCGTTCCCACGTCCAAGCGGTGTTATCGCTCAGCCACATGCTGCTGTCGCCGTTGGCGCCCCAGGATCCCCACGGCAGCCGGATCGCCGCTCGCGCCGGATGAGTCCGGAGGTGGCGAGCCCCGGTCGCGGGCAGGACCGCGTGCTGCTGCCGCACCAGTGAGCGGTACATGTTGGCGAGAAACGCCGGGCCCTCGAACCACCAGTGGCCGAACAGCTCGGTGTCAAAGGGCGCCACGATTACGCCATCGCGATTGTGAGTCTGGCTCTCGGCAATGCCTGCGAGCAGGTGGGCGAAGTGTTCCGCGTGCCCCCGCGCACGGTCGGCGGCAGCCTCTGGGCTGTAGGGCTGCTTATGACCCAGATCCACACCGGGACCGCTCACCCGCCAGAGCTTCAATCCCCCCGGCCAACGCATCTTGTGAAACTCGAGGTACCACTCGTCGCCTGGATAACCCTCGAAGCGACTCCAGACCTGCATCGAGGCTCGGGGATCTCGCACGTACGCCACCACCGGCCCATGAGCCACACGGTAGGCCCGGTAGGGTGAGCGGTGAGGCTCGACGGGGGCTGTGTGTCCTGCCGGAGCGTGCACGGTGGGATCTCCCGCGGGATCGCCGGAGAGGCCGAGTGGCCGCCCCGCCGCCGCGAGGTGCGCATCGACGAAGAAGAACTGGAAACCAGCGTCGGCCAGATGCTCCTCGATGCCACGGCGCATGCCGGTCCGGGGCGCGGTGGGCCACGGCTCCCAGGCTCCGCGAGGACGGTAGGCGCATTCCGGAAGCCAGCATCCCGCGGGAGCCCGGCCAAACAGACGCCGATGCTCCGAGACTCCTACTGCCAGCTGGAGCCGGATGCTCTCGTCACGTGCCAGCAGCGGAAGATATCCGTGAGTGGCGGCGGAACCGATGATCTCCAGCCGGCCGTCCGCCTCCAAAGCGCGGAACGCACCGATGAGGTCCTGTCCGATGCTATGAAACAACTCTCGAAGCCGGATCATGCGAGTTTGCCAGAACTGCACCAGCGGTAGCAGATGGCTGTCGCCAGTCGTCGCCAGAGAGGTGGGGGCCTCGTCGCAAGCCTTCAGGCGTTGGTCGAAGAAGGCTTCCATTTCGGTCACGAACAGCGGGCTGGTGAGCTGGTTGGCTAGAACAGGTGTGAAGCCGATCGTCACGGGTGCAGGAATCGCGTCAGCCGCGAGGCCGCGCAGCACCTCCAGCAGGGGGAGGTACGTGTCCAGCGCCGCCTCGCACAGCCAGTCGCTTCCGTGCGGCCAGCGTCCGTGGTTCAGCACGTACGGCAAGTGGCTGTGCAGCGTGAAGACGAAATCCATCGGGCGGGCGTTCATCAGGCCGCAGTGGAGCGGGCCACCGCCCGCCGGTAAACGTCCAGGTAAGTCGCCACCGACCGTTCCCAGCTGAAGTCGCGGGCCATGCCCTGCTGCATGATGGATTGCCACTTGCGCTGCTGGGCGAAACAATCCAGCGCCCTGAAGGCTGCTTCCTGGAAGGCATCCGCGGTATAGGGATCGAATGCAAATCCCGTGATGCCGTCATCCACCGTGTCGGCCAGCCCGCCAACGTGCCTCACGATGGGCGGAGAGCCGTAGCGCTGGGCGCGCATCTGCGTCAGCCCACAGGGCTCATACAGAGACGGCATAAGGAAGAGATCGGCCCCTGCCATGAGCCGGTGCTCGAGCCGGTCGGTGAAATCGAGCTGTACGCCGACCCGGTCCGGTGCCGAGGACGCCAGCTCGACAAGCGCCGTCTCGTACTTCTGCTCGCCGCTGCCCAGAAATACGAACTGCGCATCCATCGCGAGCAGATCGTCGCTTTGCAGTATCAGGTCGAGCCCTTTCTGAGTCACCATTCGCCCGGTCATGCCGAAGAGTGGCACCTTACGACGCTGAGGCAGCCCGAACGACCGTTGCAGAGCGGCCTTGCAACGCCGTTTGCCTTCGAGATTATCCGCGGAGTACTGGGCGGTGATCTGCGGATCGACCGCCGGGTCCCACGCCCGCTGGTCGATTCCGTTGAGAACCCCCACCAGACGATCGGCCAGCCAGATGAATACCTCATGCAGGCCGAAGCCGCCCCCGGGGGTCCGAAGCTCTTCA
>DASPKB010000273.1:0-2195 GCA_035628315.1 Gemmatimonadales bacterium
GTATCGCGGGGCGTTGGCACCACCGGAGTTCCGGCACGCTTTCGCTGCCCGGCGGAGCTTCCGATTTTCACTCTGCGAAACCGATAGTCCGCGCGGTCACCTCAGGTCCCCGGCTTTGAGCCGCGTCCGAGGTGATGCTCCATTTCCTTATCCATCTGTTTCCGGAGCTCGGCGACTCTCCCGGCGTAACCTTCCAGGGCGCGGTCCACATCGTCCCGCGGCTGCCATTGGGGAACCGGTGCGGGTCTCCCCTCCGAGTTGAGCGCCACGAACACGATCACGCAGTGGCCGCAGCGGTGCAGCGCGCCCGCCTTCGGGTCGCCCGCCCACGTGTCGACCGCCACGTGGATGCTGGACCGACCCGTGTGGATGACCAGCGCCCGCATCTCCACGACCTCGCCGACCTTGATCGGGCGGAGGAAGTGGACGCCGCCCACGTACGCGGTCACGCAGTAGTCCCCGCTCCACCCGGCCGCACAGGTGTAGCCCGCCTGGTCGATCCACTTCATCACGGCGCCGCCGTGCACCTTGCCGCCGAAGTTGACGTCGCCGGGCTCCGCCAGAAAGCGCAGCGTGATGCCTCGCTGCCGCTCCATCCTAGAGCGACTGGTCCACGTAGGGGCGCCGCAGCTGGACGGCCTTGGCAACGCGCCGTGCCCGCAGGTTCAGCATTTCAACTCCGACCGAGAACGCCATAGCGAAGTAGATGTAGCCTTTGGGAATATGCTGATCGAGTCCTTCAGCTATCAGCGTGACGCCGATCAGTATGAGGAAGCTGAGCGCCAGCATCTTGATGGTCGGGTGCCGGCTCACGAATCCACTAATTTTTCCGCTGAAGGCCATCATGAAGGCAATCGCCACTACTACAGCTGCGATCATGATGGAGACGTCCTCAACCATGCCGACTGCTGTGATCACCGAGTCCAAAGAGAACACGATGTCGAGCAGCGCGATCTGGATGAGTACGCTGGTGAAGGAGGGGGCGACCCGGATGGATTTTCCACCTTCCTCCCCCTCGAGGTTGCCATGGATCTCGTGGGTGCTCTTTCCCAGGAGAAAGAGTCCTCCGAGGATCAAGACCAGATCTCGTCCGGAAATCTCCTCGCCCAAAACTGTAAACAGTGGCGCGGTCAGCTGGATTATCCAGGTAAGGGAAAAGAGCAGGAGGATGCGGGTCAGCATCGCCAGGCCGAGGCCGATCACCCGCGCTCGCCCCTGCTGCTCCTGGGGCAGTTTGTCGGAGAGGATCGAGATAAAGACGATGTTGTCGATCCCGAGAACGATCTCGAGCAGGGTGAGCGTGGCGAACCCAATCCACGCCTGCGGGTCGGTGATCCAGTCCATGAGTGGGGGCGCGAGTAGAGGTTAAGAGGACGGGGGCGACCGATGGATCGCCGCGAGCTGTTGAGCGTGATGCCGGGTGTGCACGATGGAAAGCTCGAGCCCCTGGCGTGGCGTGAGCGGTCCGAAATAGGCGTGGGTCAGCCGCACACCTTTGGTTGTCGACTTGGCCGTCAACGCCCGGGCGAACCTTTCCGCCCTGGAAGCCAGGTCGGCCAGCGCGGTAGGGCGATCCTCCATGATATGGTCCGGACGGATTTCCCGCGGTGCCCGAACACCGGGAGGAAAGGGCGCTCCCCGCAGGATCCGCGGCAGCATCGTGTGACGCAACACCAGACGTTGAAGACGGGAGCCCCGCAGGCGCATACCGGTTCCGCCATTCAGCTCGGTCGATAGCAGGGCGTAGGCTTGAGCGAGATGAGCGGTAATCTCGGCCGGCGACCACTTGCCGGGAGCGACTGGGGCCGTCCACTGCGATGAGTGGACCTGACCTGCCGCTATCCGGTATTGCTCCACGGCGCGCGAATGCTCATCAAGAAGACGGGTCCAATCAGCGGTTGGGTCCCGGGTACGCCCAAGGATCATGATCACCGGTGGTGGTTTCGACCGCCTTCATTATGTCGTGCAAAGCGGCTGGTTCAAAGGCCGGAGCTTTTCCGTCCGAGGAAGATCAGCCGCCCAAACGAGTCGGTCTCGCTCTGAGCCGGAACTGCCGCCTCTTCAAACCACTGCAGCCACTCGACTCGGCTGAACAACCCTTCGATGTGACGGTCATGAGCAACCGTAACTTCTCCCGCCGCGGATCGGAGCAATAAGGCGTACTCCACAGTGTACGTGTGGTCTGAAGGATCAGG
>DASPKB010000274.1:0-3901 GCA_035628315.1 Gemmatimonadales bacterium
TGCTGGAGGCAATCCGTGCCCCATTCCAGGTAGCTCTGCAGCAGGACTTCGGTATCAGTCCTGGTCTCGAAGAAGTACCCGCGCGACTCCAGCTCGTCCCGCAGCTCCCGGTGATTGTAGATCTCTCCGTTGAACACAATCCACGCGCCGCTCGCTCCGGCTGACATCGGCTGCAGCCCGCGGTCTGATAGGTCTAGAATCGCGAGCCGACGGTGTCCCAGCGCCACTTTGGCCGGAGGTGCGGAGCGGCCCTGGCTGGTATGTCTCAGGAAGGCCGAGCAGAACCCATTGGACTCGGGCCAACTGACGGCAAAGCCTTCACCATCCGGCCCCCGGTGTGACTGGGAATCGTTCATGCGCTGGAGGACCGCCAGATCCACCGGCCGGCCGTTGAGTGCAACTATTCCGGTGATGCCGCACATCGGATGCTCCGCCGGTCAGGCGATCAGGAGATTCGCTTCCACCTGGGCCTCGAGATGTCGAGAGGCCGGCAGGATAGAGCGATAAATGTCGATCAGCTGCTGAGTCAGAAGCTGTTCGTCGAGGGCGGCCACCGCCGCGCGCCCCTGGATCCGGCCGCCGCGGTGCAGAACCCGGATCAGGGCTGCAGCGATGGTTTCTACCTTGTCATCGGCGCACAGCTCGCATCCCTCGACGCCCTGGAGCCGCACTGGCACATCACCGACCGGCACGGAGACAACCGGCAGGTTGCAGGCGAGCGCTTCCTTGACCGAGTTGGGTGAGCCTTCCTGCATCGAGGTGACCACCAGTGCGTCGCACGCGTTCATCAACTCGGCGATCTGCTGGTGCTGCATTTCCCATCCCACCACCAGCCGGGTTGGGATCCGACGGTTGACCTGGTCCACTGCGGCTTGCGCCAGGCGGTAGCGCTTGCGGGCCAGGTCCGGGTTTCCTACGAAGAGCACCAGCCGGAGGTCGAGCGGCAGACCGAGCCGGTGCCGGACGGTGTCCCGGGGCTCAGGACGAAACAGCTCGAGATCGAGCCCCGAAGGCATGACATGGGGGACCACCGAAGCCGGCAAATACCGCTTCATGTGCTCGGACACTACGATCACGGCGTCGGCCCGGCGCGCAACCTCGCGGGAGATGAACTGAAGCAGCCGGCCGCTTGGGATATAACGGCCGCTCTCGCCGATGATTCCTTCCAGGTCATCTCCCCGAAAGGTCACCACGAGAGGCAGCGATTTCGGCAAGGCTGTTAGCCCACTCTGGCCGAACTGAGCGTGAACTAGATCGTAACGCCCGACGGCTACTCTCCGGCGAACTTCCTTCCACGCCGCGTAGTAGTTGCGGGGATTGCGAGCCCCCCGGAACGGAAGAATGTCCACGTCGATTCCTTCGCGGCGCAGAAACTCAGCCTGCCGGGCGATAAAAACGGCTGGCCCACCCCAGCTGTTCCAGAGCCAGTCGCTGGTAACCATGAGCACCCGCATGCCGGCGGTCATTAGCATGTCCTCAACGGGAGAGGCCCAGCGCACTGAGCCTCGGCGCGCTGCGGGCCAGCAGGTGATCCCAGATGCCCAGGAGAAATCCGGCCCCATAGCTGAAATGCAGCGTAGGAAGCACGGCAGCGAGCGCGGTAGCACAGCGAAGGCCGTGCCGAGGTACAGCTACGAGCGCAGTTGCCAAAACCAGCGAGCCGTACGCCGCCAGGATCAAAGCTAGAGCGACAGCTGCCTCCAGTCTCCACAGTGCACCAAGTGCCGAGATTGCCAGGCCAAGCAGCAACAGGGCCGGCACCAGCTGCCTGACCGTCATGATGCGGCCGATCTTTCGGGCGACAAGAGGCTTGAAGTAGCCGTACTGGTAGTACATCCGGGCCAGCTGACTGAGCGTTCGGCGGGCAAAGTATCGGCACGAGACGTCTGGAAGCAGCAGGACGCGACCACCCCGAGTGATCACCCGGAAGTTGAACTCGTCGTCCTGGTTCCGGATCAGCTCCTCGTCAAACAGTCCAATGCGGCTGAAGATCTCCCGCCGGAAACAGCCGAACGGAACTGTATCAACTTCCCGGCGCTCCGTGGCACCGACCCGGAAATGGGAGTTTCCAACGCCGAAGCGATGGGACATGCCGATGGCAATCGCCCGTGCCATTGGCGTATCATCCGCGGGAACGGTCTCGAGAACGCAGCCCACGTTGTCGGCCCCGGTCTCCTCCAGCGCCTGCACCAGGCGGCTGATGTAATCGGGCGGATAGACGACGTGAACATCCATCCGGATGACGATGGGCCCTGACGAAGCCCGGATTGCCAGGTTCAGGCCCGCCGGCGTAGTGCCCCCGGCGTTGTCGATCAGCCGGATTGAGGAATGCCGGGAGCAATACCGGGCAAGAAGCTCACCCGTGCCATCGGTGCTCCGGCCATCCGCCACCAGAATCTCGATCTGATCCTGGGGAAAATCGCTGGCCAGAATGGAATCGAGGCAGCCGGCGATGTAGCCCGCCTCATTCCGGCACGGAATGATGATGGAGACCCGGGGAGACAGACGCAGGCTCACCATACCAGCCTCTGATCGCGCAACCATAGCTCGAGCGCCAAGAGCATGAATATTCTGAGGTAGAGACCCTCGCGGCTGATATTTCCGCCTGTGCCGCGCTGGCCTGCCAGCTGGAACTGATCCAGCCAGCTACGGACCAGCCGGCGCTCGAGGAAGCTGCCGATGCGCGAGTCGCCTGCACCGAGCAGGTCCCGCAGTGCCTCATGGAAGCGAGGCTGCACCATGACATCGAGTGGTATCGTGAACCCGTGCTTTGGATGGCGGGCCACTTTCGGCGGGAGCCATGTAGAGGCGAGATCTCGAAGCACGAGCTTGCCCTGACGACCATCGGTCTTCATCCCGTGCGGCAGAGTGAGGGCCAGCTCTACCAGATCTTCATCCAGCATAGGCACCCGGACTTCGATCCCGGCCCGCATGCTCATGATGTCTACCTTGCGGAGCATGTCCGAGGGGAGGCTCACATCGAAGTAGTTGAGCGTCATTTGACGCGACAGCTGCTCCAGGTCGTTTACCCTCTCCCAGGGGTTTCCGAAGTGCCGGTGGATGCCTTGCAGGCCGAGCCTGGCTGAGGGCAGCACCAGGTCCTCTTTCTCCTGCTCGCTCAGGTAGCTCGATAGACCGGCCAGGAATGCAGCAGCATTGCTTCGCCCGGCTTTAGCCAGCTGGACTGCCTTTAGCGCCTGCCTGCCTGCATTACGGGTCCAGCCGGCCACCGGCCGAGCCAGGTTTCCGGCAGTGTCGAGCAGCCACTCCGGTGCTGAAGCCAGCTGAAACAGCCGCTCAGCCCGGGCAAGCTCGGAATACCCGCCGAACGCCTCATCGCCACCGTCACCGGTGAGAGTGCAGATGATCCCTCTCTGCCGCACAGCACGAGACACGGCGTAGGTCGGGACCAGGCTGGTATCGGCAAAGGGCTGATCGAAATGCCGCAGCAGACCAAACACCGATTCCGGCGTGGTATCGCTTGGATCCAGCTCGACCGTGTGATGCCGAGTGTTGTATTGCCGCGCGGTTGCCACTGCCAAGTGGGTTTCATCGTGAGCCCGATCGGGGAAGCTCACGTTGAAGGTTTCGATGGGCCGGCTGGTGTTTCTCGCATAGGCGGCCACCACGAGCGATGAATCGATGCCGCCACTCAGCAGCGCCGCGACGGGCACATCGGCGGACGCCTGGTGGGAGACGGCGCTGGAGAGGAGAGCCGCAGCCTTCCTGCTCGCAGCGGCTCGGCTGATATCCGGCGACTCAGCCGGAGCGATTGTGGCAAAACGAAGCGTGCGTGAGCCCCGCGCATCGATCAGCAGGCACGTGCCTTTGGGAAGAGCAAAGATGTTGGCGAACCCGGTAGCGGGCTCAGGGATGTAGCTCAAGCCGAGAAAGTCGTAGC
>DASPKB010000275.1:0-7348 GCA_035628315.1 Gemmatimonadales bacterium
AACCCTCGTCCAGGAGCACGGCATTCCCATACGACGTTCCCAATCCGGTCCCGTCACCCAGCACAACCGGCGTGCGTTTTCCTCCCTTCCTTCAGACTTGCGATGAGGGGGATTTTCGCTGTGGGTCTCCTGCTGCTCGCCAGTGCACCGGCTGCGGCTCAGCAACAGCAGCAGGATGAACGGGTGGTCCGCCAGCTCAGCTTCGAAGGAAACCGGGCCATCAGTGACGAGGTCCTCGCGTCAGCGATCGCGACGACCAACTCCAGCTGGTTTGCCCGGGCCTTCTTCTTCCGTTCGCTGGGACTCGGGGCGAAGCGCTTCTTCGATGAGGAGGAGTTCCGCCGCGACGTTGTTCGTCTGGGAGTGCTGTACAAACGGAGCGGATATCCGGATGCCGTGATCGACACCGTGGTGCAGAGGACTCCGCAGGACGTATACGTCACGTTCGCCATCACCGAAGGCGAGCCCATCCAGGTCACCAGCCTGACCATCGCGGGACTCGACTCGCTGCCCGAATGGCTCCGCCGGGTGGTTCGGCTCGACCTTCCTCTCCAGGTGGGCGATCCCTTCAACCGATTCAGTATGCAAGCGAGCGCCGATTCGGTGACCCGCCGACTCCGCGACCGCGGCTACCCTTCGGCAACTGTCTTTACGGCCTTCGAGTCCAACCAGACTGCAAAGACCGCATCCGTAACCCTCGAAGCAGACCCGAATGATCGGGCCGTCATCGGACGCATCGACGTGATCGGGGTGGAACGGGTCGACACCTCGGTGGTGCGGAATCTCCTGGTATCTCGTCCCGGCCGGCGTTACTCCCAGGAAGAGCTGTTTGAAAGCCAGCGCAACCTCTACGACTCGGATCTGTTCCGTTTCGCCACGGTCAATATCGACTCCTCTGCCTACCAGCCGGGGGATTCGATAGTTCCTCTGGTGGTACAGGTGAATGAAAGCAAGCCCCGGCGGATTCGGGGTGGTCTGGGTTACGCCACGTACGACTGCTTCCGCGGTTCTCTCGGGTGGACCAGTCGGGATTTTGCAGGGGCAGGCCGCATCCTCGAGCTTACCAGCCGCATTTCCAAGGTGGGTGTGGGCGACCCGGTGGACTGGGGGCTGGACGAGAACATCTGCGCGACTTCGCGCGAGGATACGATCGGATCTGCCAAGGCGAACTTCTACCTCGGCGCGTCGGTGCGGCGGCCGGCTTTTCTATCGCCCAACAATGCCATCACAGTATCGGTGTTCGCCGAACGCCGGTCGGAGTACCTGGTGTACCTACGCCAGGAGACCGGAGCCAGTGTTGCGCTCACCCGCACTACTCCGCGGCGGCGCAATCCGCTGTCTTTGACGTACACGGTCACCTACGGCAGGACCGAAGCGACAGCGGTCAGCTTCTGCTCGGTCTTCGGTGCCTGCACCCCCGACGTGGTGACGCCTTTGCGGCAAAATCTGGTGCTCGCCACGATCACCGCCCTGGGAACATTTCCTCGGGTCAACAGCCCGATCGATCCGACCCGCGGAAGAATCGGCAGCGTCGAGCTGACCCATAGCTCGAAATACATCGGGTCGTCCAGCCTGCAACAGTTCACCCGGGTCGTAGGCGGTATGTCGTGGTATCGCCCACTGTCCCGCGACATCGTCCTGAGCTGGAGGGTCCGGGGGGGCCTGATCTTCTCACCCACGCTCGATGTGGGCAGCGTCTCCGGAGCCTTCATCCCGCCGGACCAGCGATTCTACGCCGGAGGGCCCAATGATGTTCGCGGATTCGAGCGGAACGAGCTGGGCCCAGTGATCTACGTGGTGCCCGATTCGGGCGTGACGCCGGACAGCGTCTCCTCCGAATTGGTTCGCGTAGCGGCCACCGGCGGCAATACCCTGGCCCTGGCGAACGTCGAGCTCCGGGTACCATCCCCGGTGTTCAGCTCCCGGTTACGCTTTGCTGCGTTTGTCGACGCCGGAGGTGTCTGGCAGCGGGACGGGCCCAAGTCTAGCAGAGTTATTCGGGTAACTCCTGGTGTTGGAATCCGCATTGCCACCCCGCTGGGTCCCGCGCGGCTGGACGTAGCGTACAATCCAAACAGTCTGCAACCAGGAGCCTTGTTTCAGGCGGACACCTTGGGGAACCTCACGCCGGTTGAAGGAGAAGGCTCCTACGTGTTGCCGCGCGACCGAAAGTACGCCATTCACATCGCTGTGGGGCAGCCGTTCTGATGCGCCGCCAGCTGGCCCGCTTTCTCTTCGTATTTTTCATCGGCTCGGTTGCCATGCTGCTGGGCGTGATCACGTCCATGACGCTGACTCCGCCGGGCCGAGACCTGCTGGCGCGTACCGTATCGCGCATGCTGGACCGCATCGTCATCGGAACGGTAAGAGTAGGGGCCATCTCCGGCTCCTTTCTGTATGATCTCACGCTGGAAAATCTGGTGGTGCGCGACACCAGTGGCGCGCTCCTGGCTGACTTGCCCCGCGCGCGAGTCAGCTACCGGCTTCCGAACCTGATCGCCGGCCAGGTCGTGCTCAGCGGGCTGCAGCTCGAGCGGCCCACCATTCAGCTGATCAAGCACCGCAACGGGAGGATGAATTACGAAGAGGTGCTGGGGATCGGCAAAGGTTCCAAGGGGGGTAGATCTCCACTGGTAGAGTTCCACAACGTCAGGATGAACGGCGGAACTCTGAGAATCGCGCTGCCGTGGAATCCTCCCAAGACTGCGTTCACGGAGTTCAGCGTGGACTCGGCTCTCCGGGCCGAGCGGGCAAAGCCAGGGCGCCTGATCGAGGACACGCCGGAGGGTCGCCGCAGGGTCATCCTCCTATCCGATCTGGCAATGCGAGTGCCCCGGCTGCTCATCGCGTCGCCGGATCGGAGGCCGTTCACCATCGATCTCGACTCGCTGGCTACCCGGGTAAACGACCCCGGAGTCACCCTCCGCCACGCGGTGGGGCGAGTGAGGATCCGCGGCGATAGCGCGGTCTTCAGCCTCTCGCGCGGCGCACTGCCGGATAGCCGGTTCTCCGGCGGCGGCGCCGTCACCTGGCCGCGAGATACCATCCTCTTTGATTTCCAGGTGATCTCTCAGAGAATCAATTTGGAAGATCTGCGCTGGGTTTCGCCTCACTTTCCTGCGATGGTCGGCAGTGGCGTCATCTCTGCTAAGTCGGAGACAGGGGCTCGCACCGCCTACGATATACGCGACCTGCATCTCCGGGGGCTCTTGGGACAGGTGGATGGTGAGCTGGTGACCATCACGGACAAGCGGCGGGGCCTCGGCGTGCGTGACATGAATTTGCGGCTGGGTCAGCTCGACCTGGACGTGGTTCGGCCCTATCTCGATACCCTGCCTTTTGCGGGAACGATCACGGGGAAGCTGGCCGGCTCGGGATTCCTCAACGCCCTGGATCTCAGCCTGGAGTGGGCATTCCGCGATGCCACTGTGCCCGGAAATCCGCTCAGCACGCTTGCGGGAGAGGGAGGAGTTGGTGCCGTGCGCGACAGCGGGCTGACGTTCACCAACTTCGGGCTGCGCCAGTCGGACATCGATCTCCGTACCGTTCGGCGCATTGCGCCGGCGGTAATACTTCCGGGACGCCTCATGGCCGTGGGCTCCTTGAACGGACCGCTCCGCAACGTGGTTTTCAGCGGAACCGCGCAGCACCAGGACGACGACCTGCCGCCCAGCCTGCTCGAAGGGACAGTCCATCTCGACACCCGGTTTAACGTGCTCGGACTGGGCAGCGATGTGACACTGGATCCCCTCTCCTTCGACGGGTTGCGCAGAGCCTTTCCCTCCATGAAGACCCGCGGTGAAGTGCGCGGGCAGTTCCGCAGCCAGGGTACCCTCGAGCGCCTGACAATCGACGCGAGTTTGTCGGGTCAGATCGGCACTATCGATGCCCGCGGGGTGGCGACGCTGCGCCCGCCCCGGTGGGGCGCGGAAGACCTGCTGCTTCGGTTCTCCGGTCTTGATTTGGCCGCCCTGACCGGGCGCAAAGTGCCGTCCAGTCTGAATGGCGAACTGTCATTCACCGGAATGGTAGATACGGTAAACGCGCCCGAAGGCGATCTGCACCTCGCCCTTTCGCGCAGCCGTATTCGGGAATGGACGCTCGACAGTGTGAATACGACGGCCAGTCTGCACGACAGCCTTATAACCGTGGACACCGGGTACGCGGTCTGGAAGGGTGCTCGTGTAGGCGGATCCGGGACGCTGGGATGGGCGGCTCCTCATACTGGTGAGATGGCTTTCACGCTGGCGGCCGACAGCCTGATCGCCTTTGACTCGCTGCTGCTCGCGGCGTCCGGACAGACGCGGGGAGATTCGCCCGAAAGCCGCCCTCTCGGGGGTACTGCCCAGGGGGCCGTTCGGCTGGCCGGCAGTCTAGACACCCTCGAGATGAGCGGCGACCTCGTAGTTCGAAATCTGGAGTGGCAGCAACTGCGATCCCCTCAGGTCACCGGGTCCTTCAGCTGGATCGGGGGCGAGCGCCCGCAGCTTACCGCAGCGGTGGGTTCGGACTCCATTGCGGTGCAGGACTGGGTTTTTCGCCAGGTCGGAACCCAGGCCCGCGGCTGGGCCGATTCCCTGGAGTGGAGCATCGCCTCCGGTATAGGCGACGATTCGCGAGTGGATGGCGCAGGACGGTATTGGCAACGAGAAGGTGTCCAGGTCGGCTGGTTCGACAGCCTTGCCGTCAGCCTTCCGGTCCGGCGCTATCGGCTGGATGAAAGCTTTGCCGTGACCCTGAGCGATTCGGCCCCCGCCATCAGCCCGCTAACACTGCGCGCAGTGGATGGCTCCGGAGTAATCCAGCTCGGCGGCCGGGTGCCCGGCTCGTCGGAAGGTTCGCTCTCGGTGCGAATGCTCGGCCTCAGCCTCAAGGATGTGTACGGCGTGCTACAGCGGGATACGAGCAACATCGCCGGGGAGGTAGGACTGGATGTGCGGTTGGGGGGAACCTCTGCGGCTCCGACGCTCCGGGGAACGATGACCCTGGATGCCGGCAGGTTCGGCGACTTTCAGGCTCCCTTTGTACAGGGCGTAGTCGACTACGCCAACCGGAGACTCGAAGCCAACCTTCTCCTGTGGCGAACCGGCGAAAATGTGCTGCAGGTGGAGACTCGCCTTCCCTTGGATCTAGCCCTTCGGGGAGTGGAGCAGCGCCAGGTCGAGGGTCCGCTGAGCGTCCACGCGCGGGGAGACAGCGTAGACCTTGGGATCATCGAAGCGTTGACCCCGGCGGTGGCCGGGGTGCGCGGCCTGCTGTCGGTGGATGTGAACGTTGGCGGCACGTGGAAGGATCCTCAGTTTGCCGGCGGCCTCGAAATCCGTGGTGGCGCCATGTCGCTGCCGGGCCTTGGCGTCCGCTACGAGGATCTCCACGGTGACGCAAGATTCGAGGGCGACTCTCTGGTGCTCGATACCCTTTTCCTCCGCAGCGGAGGCACACTCGGCGTATCAGGGGCTATTCAGCTGGAAGACCCCGCGCGCCCGGTGCTCAATCTGGGTTTCAGGGCGGATGCCTTCCGTGCCGTGGACGTTCGAAACTTTCTCACCTTTACTGGAACCGGGGGGCTGCGTCTCAGAGGCCCGCTCTTCGGGGCAACCCTCAGCGGTGATCTCACCGCCAACAGCGGCGTCCTGTACTTTGCTGATCTGGTGAGCAAGCGAATCATCGACCTGGAAGATCCTACGATCGCAGACCTCGTCGATACGACGCTGCTGCGGACCCAGAACCTCGCGATCGGGACCGCGTTTCAGAATCGGTTTCTCGATTCACTCACGATCCAAAACATGCGGGTCCAGCTGGGCTCTGATGTGTGGCTGCGCTCGAACGAAGCAAACATTCAGCTTGGTGGAGAAGTGCTGCTCAGCAAGGCGAAGAACACCTATGCGCCGTCGGGCACGCTGGATGCTCTGCGCGGAAGTTACACGCTGCACATCGGCCCCATTACTCGTGACTTTACAGTGGAGCGCGGATCGGTCCGTTACTTTGGTGACCTGAATGCAGGCCTGGACATCCGGGCGGTACACGTAGTTCAGGCGGTGCGCGGTGAGGAAATACCGGTCATTGCCAACATCAGCGGCAGCCTCTATGCACCGAGGGTGAATCTCGAGAGCACCTTGAACCCACCGGTTTCCGAAACCGACCTCGTCTCATACCTGGTAACAGGGTACCCGGCCAACGAAGCCAACCGGTTGGGCCAGGGTAACGTCCTCGAGTCCGGTCTATCGTACTTCTCCAGCGCGCTGTCGAGCGAGCTGGAGCGGGCGCTCATTCAGGACCTGGGGGTGCCGCTGGATCTGATTGAGATCCGTCCCGGCGTCAGCCAGAGTGGCGGCACCCAATCGCTCACCCAGCTCGCCGCCGGATGGCAGCTGGGCAGCAAGACCTTCCTGACGCTGAATGCCGGCTTCTGCCCGGAGAACCTCAGCCAGTTCGACTACAACAACCTGGGGGCCAGCCTGGAATTCCGCTTCAGCCGGGAGTGGAGTCTCCAAACCAGTGTGGAGCCTACCCTGCAGTCCTGCCGAAGAGACTTCATTGGGACTGGCACCAGAAACAACAACTACCAGATCGGCTCCGATATCAGGTGGGAACGGGAGTTCTGACCGTGACCCGTGCGGTGCTGATCGCCAATCTGACGGCGGCGCGCACTGCCTGGGCTGGGGTCGACCGCGTTGCGGGAACTCTCCGAGGCGGTGGCTGGGACATCCAGGTTCTTGCAACAGAGGGCCCGGGCCACGCGCGGGAGTTGGCGGAGCGGGGCGTAGCCGAAAAAGTCGACGTGGTGGCCGTATTCGGGGGAGACGGAACAACCATGCAGGCCGCTGCCGCCCTGGTCGGGACCGACGTGGCGCTTGGCGTCATTCCCGGTGGCACCGGCAACCTGCTGGCAGGCAACCTCCGGATCCCGCCCTCTCCGGTAAAGGCTGCTCGTGCTCTCCTCACCGCCGAACCTCGCGCGTTCGACCTTGGCCGGATGGAGCGGGCGGCGGGGCCACAGTACTTCGCGGTCGCTTGCGGGGCCGGCTACGACGCTCGTGTCATGGCTGCAACCCTGGCCGAGCAGAAGCGGCGCTGGGGTATGGGTGCCTACGTAGCGACGACACTGCGTCTCATCGCGGGCATCCAGAGCACACTGCACCGCATCACTATCGACGACGTGCGCTACGAGGCCCATGCGGCCATGGTCTTGGTCGCCAACTGCGGTGAGGTAATTCCGCGCAGGGTCAGGCTGGGTCCGGGAATAACTCCCACTGACGGGTTGCTCGATGTCGTCGTCCTGCGGGCCGATAATTTCTCCCAAAGCATCCGCGCGGTATGGGACCTCATCCGGGTGTCTCCGGGCGAG
>DASPKB010000276.1:0-4560 GCA_035628315.1 Gemmatimonadales bacterium
GGGTATGAGCTCGTCCGCCAACACGTACCAGGGTCCCACCTGGAGTTTCCCGGACCGCACCAGAGCGGCCACGTCCGCCGCGCGCTCGGGCCGAACCCTGAGATAGTCCTCGACAAGAACAGTTTGCCCGTCGAGGACGAATGTCAGTGTGGGTTCAGATTGGAGCCGGGCGAGAAGATCATCGAGGGCCGGAACCAGCCGAGCCAGGAAGATCGATTGCGGGAGGTACCATTCCCGGTCCCAGTGGGTATGCGGGATCAGATGGAAGGTGTACCCGGGCATTGCCCGGAAACTAACCAGCCTCAGTCATACCCGGTGAAGGGCTCGGTCTCGAACCGGGTACCTTTGGCTTTGTCTTCGAATACGTGAGTGATGCGAACGGTGGTGGGAAGCCGGGCAACCCGGCTTTCGATCAACCGCAAGTTGGGATCATTCCCGAGACCAAGCTGGTTCAGCCGCTCCGCCTCGTTGCGTGCGACCTCTCCCGGGGTCGGGCGGCTGGCAGGGTAGGCGTCCTCATGATGACCGATCAGGGCCTGCCAATGCTCGTCACCGGCCCGTTCGATCGACTCGCGGATTTGTTCGCGGGTGAACGCCATGCGACTCCACCTGTTCCGGCGCCCGCTCAATGAGGAACACGGCGGACAGGATTAGAAATCCGCCAGCGATTGGTGCGAACCGGATGTTTCCGAAGAAGTAGCCAAGCAGCACGAATACCGCTACCAGGCCAAGGCAAAACCACCCCGCCACGCGGCGCAGCCTTTCCCCGATACCCATGGAGTCGTCTCCAGCAATGGTGAACGAACCCAAGATCGGATTGCGCGACCGAAATTGCTGTACGGCAGGTCACCCAGCCCCCGTGACCGCAAGCCGCTGCGCCGCAGCCTGGAAACGGTCCAGGTCCAGCAGCCGTGCAATGGAGCAGGAAGGAACGGTGATGCGACCATTTGCACTCATGGTAAGCGGAATGACATCCGCACCGCGGCCAAACCAACGGGTGCTCGGCTCGACATCCGAAGGGTAGACGAATCCCGGAAGCGCCGCGGCCGCAATGGCGCACTGAGAACCGATGCCGGATTCCGGCATTGTGCCGGCCCACAAATTGGCGCCGTATTCCCGGGCAATCGAGTAGATCCGAGCTACCTCGGAGAGGCCGCCGACGCGGTGCACCTTGATGTTCCAGACCCGAGGACCATCGAGATCTACGATCTGTCGTGCGGCCCGGGCATCGTGCAGCGTTTCATCCAGGCAGACAGGGGTCTGCAACTCACGAGCGAGTCGGGCGTGCCCCACCAGCTCGTCGGGGGCAAGCGGCTGTTCGATGTAGAGAAGACCATGACGATCTAGCTCCCGGAGATTGGCCTCGTGCTCGGGCCATTCGTAGGCGCCGTTCGCATCAACCGTGAGTGGCAAACCGGTGCCGGCGAGCACATCCCGGGCAGCGGTGGTCGGCACCGAGTCCCATCCAGGCGCGACCTTGATCTTGACTCGGCGGTATCCAAGCGACACCGCCTCCTCGATCCAGCGCCGAAGGGTGTCGAGCGAGCGATCTGCGGGTATGCCCAGCGCCACACCACATTCGATCTGACCGGCCGGCGTCACCGACATCCGACCGGCGAGTAAGCCCGCCAGTCCGGTTCCGCGGCGACACGCCTCGAGATCCCAGAGCGCGGTGTCCAGCGCAGCCCGGGCAAACCGGTTCCCTCTGATGCCCTGCTGGAGCACCGGCTGAGCCGCTTCAATGGTGTCCGCCTGCGATTGTACGAGACGAGGTATGAGCACGTGCTCCAACAGGTGGCGCGCCCCCGCCAGCGTCTCCTCCGAGTAGAACGGAAGCTCGAACGGCGGAGATTCTCCGTAACCTCGGTGCCCGCTCTCGTCGTAGAGGATGACGACCAGCGAGCGCCGGTGAGTCATTGTGCCACCGGAGATGATGAAGGGTTCGAGGAGCGGAAGGGTCAGCCCGTAAAGCTCGACGCGCTCGATGGCCATGGAGCTACCGTGCCTTTACTGCCTCAGCAACATGCGGGCGGCAGACCTCGAGGAATCGGAGCTCTCCTCCTACCCGCGCGAGTGCGCCGGTGGACTCCAGATCGAGCATGCCTGCGATCAGGCCGTCACCGGGGTCGAAGTAGAGGGCGTGCAGTGCCCGCTGGGGGCGGGAGCCTTCTGTGGCCGGATAGGCCGACAGCGGGAGCTGGAAGAAGGTGTGGAGCTGCACGCTCTCACAGCCGGCGAGCGCATAGTCCAGAATCAGGCGTCCGCTGCAAACATTCCCGGTGCCGCTGAGCGGCGGAGTGGCTACGCCGTGCTCGCGGGCAGTCCGCAGGACCCGCAGGTTGCGGTCGCTCAGATCATACCCACCATACGCCACGCCGGCGCTGGAATCCCACAAGCGGTTGAAGACCACAAGCGCGTCAGCCGGACGAGCGGCTCTCAGCATCTCCAGCTGGAACTCATCGTCGAACCGCGCATTCATCAGCTTGAGCGCGAATCGCACCGGCTGGTCCACCGCTCGCCGGATCTGCCCTGGTACTTCGCGGAGCCAGCGGAGAATCTGCTCCCGCTCGTCGGACAGAGCGTCGCCTGCCAGCGTCGGGGAGAAATCCTTCTCCAGCAGCAGGGGTTCCTGCCCCCATGCAGCTGCGAGCTGCCGAGTGGTGTACCGGTACTCCTCCGACCGAAACGGCTCGCCCAGGCGGGGAAGGTGATACTTGACTGACGGCACGGCCACAAGGTCTCCCGCGCGAGTCAAATCGGCGGCGGCACGAACCAAAGCCAGGTAATCATCGAACGGGCGATCCCACCCGCGACCCTTCCAGGTAACCGTCCACCCTTCCCGATTTCCGGCGGAGCGACGTTCGACTTTCATCCGGCTTTCGTGCACCGCCCATGCCTCCATCCCACGGCTGCCGGTGGCGTCCTGTGCAATGACGGTTTTGAGCACCACGAAAGCGAGGCCGGCAGCACGGTCGGTCTCCAGCTGCTCCGCATTGAGCGAGAGCTGGCCGGATGCCTTGCCTACCGGATGAGCGACTGGCTGCCCGAGATAGCGGGCGCTCAGATCAATGCGATAGGTCTCGCGGACATACCCAGCGAGATCGCGGGGCAGCTCGCGCTTGAAGCGCTCGAAGTCACGCGCGAGTTGCTCGCGCATCCCGAACGGCGCGCTCGACTGCCTGGCGCTCTGCTGGTGGGAGAGGAGGTCCCCATGGATCGTCGCAGGAATCCGGTGGAATGGCGCCTTCGGCGGCGGCAGCCCACAGCATCCGGCGGATATATCCCTCCATAGGGTGGATGAAGGTGACCTGGCTGAAGCGGTCGCACAGCTCGGAGAGTGCTACGAAACGAGACCAGTCCTCCGCCGCTGCCGCTTTCACGAGATCGGCCTGTAGGTCAGGCAGCGCAGCGCCCATTCCGATCAGAGCGGCTCGCGCGCCGAGCAGCAATGAGTACCCCAGAAAACGGTCTTCGCCGGTGATCAACAGCTTCGAGGGGTGCTCGCGCAGAACCCCCGCGATCCGCTGGAAGGTCATAACCGAGTCGAGCGTCGCCACCTTGATGCCTACGACTTCGGGCAGCTCCAGTATGGCGTGCAGCGTGCGATCGTCGTAGTCCACCCCTCCAGCGGCTTTGTAGAGGTAGAAGGCGATGACTGGAAGCTCCCGCCCGAGGCGCCGATGATAACTCACCGGATCATTGGCTTCGGGAAAGGCAAGGAGCGCGTCGGCTTTTCCCCGCCGCGCCTCGATGGCCATCGTGAGATCGCGTGCACCGGCCACGATTACGCGGTCGGGTAACGCGTCACGCCAGGCGTCCAGCACTTCACGTCGTTGCTCCTGGCTGAGGTGGGGACCACGGCCAGTGTGCGCCCACACTGCTACACCGGACACCGGCTGAGCAGCCATCCAGCGGGCGTACTCGTGCTGCGCTGCCGAATCCAGTGAACCGCCCCTAAACGGCACCGGAACAGCAGGGATCAGTCCCCCCTCGATCCGTTCCCGCACCCCAGTCATGACGCAGTGCTCACGTGGTCACTCTGGCCCGACGGCCCTTAGGTGACGCGGCGGCAGACGTCGCGAGCGTGGCGGCATTCTCTGACTCGATGGCGGTCCGCTCTTTCACACCGAGGTCGAGGAGATCGAGCTTGGCGATACTGGTCTCGGGCAGACGCAGCGGCTGCCCGGTGCCGAACACGAAGCGATTCACTCCCAGGGTACCGAGGACGGTCTGGAGATGATCTTCCGGTGGCCCCCAGATCCAGCTGATGTCCCACCAGATCCGGCTTGCCTCCTCCGGCGTCGACCCGAAGTGTACTTCCTCCATGAAGCTTCGCTCGGCGTGTGTCACCAGCAGCCGCACGGAAGGATGGCTTCGAATGAGGGTGCGAACTGCCCACGGCGGGAGCTCGCCGGCGCGGTCGTTGGGATGGCGCTGGCGAGCGTCTTCCAGCCGCACGGCCATCATCAGGGGGATGGATTCCTCGCCACAGCGAGCAACCAGCGTCTTCAGCTCGGTCCCGGTGGGATCGAGTCCATAGTAGGTGGGATCACAGCGAAC
>DASPKB010000277.1:0-10856 GCA_035628315.1 Gemmatimonadales bacterium
AGACGAATGTCGATGTACTCGCCGACCACTTCCCGGAGCACGTTGGAGACCTCGGCGGCACTCGACGCCGTGAGGGCGGCAGCGGCAGCCTGCTGCGTGGCACTTTCGGGTACGGTACGCACGACCCACTTCACGACCGGCAGTGCGGGTGGAGAGACGCTGAGCGCGTCGTAGCCCAGACCAAGCAGGAGAACGGCGCTCAGCGGCTCGGACGCCATTTCGCCGCATACGCTCACCGGCAGCCCGGCGGCCTTGCCGATCTCGAGCACCCGCTGCAGCTGACGAACAATGGAGGGGTCATGGGGCGTAAACCGATTGGCGAGGCGAGCGTTCCCCCGATCGACCGCCATGGTGTACTGGGTCAAATCGTTGGTGCCTACACTGAAGAAGGCGCTCACCTCGGCCAGCCGGTCGGCCATCAGAACGGCTGCCGGCGTTTCCACCATCACGCCGACGGGGACCGAGGGAGCGGCGCGGATGCCGTCCTTCTGAAGTGACCGGGCCTCCTCCATGATGATGTCCCGCGCCTCCAGCACCTCGTGCACGGTTGTGACCAGCGGCAGCATCAAATGCACTTCATGACCCGCAGCGGCCCGGAGGATGGCGCGGACCTGAGGCCGGAACACCTCTGGCTGGTCGAGGCACACCCGGATGGACCGCCACCCCAGGAAGGGATTGGCCTCGACCGGGGCCTGGAAGGCGGCGGGAAACTTGTCGCCGCCAAGGTCGAACGAACGGATGATGACGGGATGGTCGGGGAAAGCGAGCGCCACCCTCCGGAAGTATTCCGTCTGCTCGTCTTCCGTCGGGAGGCTGGCGCGGCCGGTCAGCAAGAACTCGGTACGGAGCAGTCCGACCCCCTGAGCGCCGTGGCGGACAGCGGCCTCGATCTCCTCCGGCAGATCCACGTTCCCCATCAAGGTGATTTGCCTGCCGGAAGGCGTAACCGCCGCCTCACCGACGACGCTCTCGAGCTGAAGCTCGAGTCGATGCCGCCGGCTGACCTGAACCTTGGCCTCTTCCAGCTCGTCCTGGGTCGGCTCCAGTACGATGGCGCCGCTCTGACCGTCCAGCAGCAGCATGGTGCGGCTGGGAATCGAGGCCAGCGCACCACTCACCCCCATGACTGCCGGGATACCGAGAGAGTGGGCGAGGATGGCGGCGTGAGCCGTGCGAGTGCCCTCCTCGCTGATTAGACCCACGACCTGCTCGCGGTCGAGCTGCACGGTGAGTCCCGGAGAAAGCTCATGGGCGACCACGATCACCTGCTCGTCATCCGGAACCGTCCAGAGCTCACTCTCGACTCGCCCGAGCAGCTGGTTGATCATGCGCAGCTGGATCGAGTGCAGATCAGCGAGGCGCTCGCGCAGCCGGGCGGCATTTGACCAGAGCGCGCGAAGCTCCAGGGCACGGAACTCGTAAGCTGTCTCCGCGCTGAGCTGATTCTTGCGGATCAGGGTTTCCACCGAGGCGAGGAACTCTTCGTCCTGCGCCATCAGTATCTGGGCGTCGAAGATGCGGGATTCCTCCGGCCCGGCTCGCTGCAGGACCCGCTCACCGAGAGCCTGCAGATGGGATACCACGTGCTCGACGGCTTCGCGCAGCCGGCGAACCTCGTGCTCCACCTCATCAGCCCGCACGGTTCGGTCCTTCACCTCGGGAAAATCCCAGCGAAGGATCAGCGCCGGGGCGCAGGCCACTCCCGGTGAGACGCCGATGCCCCGAAGAATGTGGGTCATTGTACGGTCTCGCCGAAACCGGTGGATACCAGGTCGACCAGCGCCTTGGCGGCCTGCTCGGCATCCGGACCGTTGGCCCGGATCGTGATCGAGCTGCCGCACTCGGCGGCAAGCATCATGACCCCCATGATGCTTTTGCCGTTCACGCCCACGCCGTCCTTGCAGATCTCGATGTCGGAATCGAACGTGCTCGCCAGCCGGACGATGCGAGCAGCAGGGCGGGCATGGAGACCCTCGAGGTTGACGATCCTCGCCTCGCGTTCAATCACAGTCCAATCCGCCGGAACAGGAGAAGCGCAACCATGGCAATCAGGGCAAAGCGCACCGACGTGAGTCCCGGGCCGAACCACCGGGTCAGGGCAAAGCCGGCCACGGCCACGCCGGCGGTGCCGATCACCGCGGGCCACCCGAAGGATAGGAGGTACCAGTCGGCGACGACCGGAACCGCCGCTCCGAGGGCCAGGGCAGCGGCGGGCCCAGCCCATTCGATGGCGCGGGGCAGCCAGGAGCTGCTGATCGCGCTTCCGACGCGCATTCCCGATGTGATGCCGAGCTGCAGAGACCAGTAGGCAGTCCAAATCCGAATTGCGTTGTAGATCAGCAGAAACCCCAGGATCGCCCACAGTCCTGCCCCGAGTACCACCGCTACCAGGGCCGCGCCCAGCAAGGCCGGAACCAATCCCGCCCAGAAGAGCTGATCTCCCATCGAGCCTAGCGGGCTGCAGAGCGCGGTTCGGAGGCGCACGATCTGCGCGCCGGGCACAGCCTCGTACTCGGCGCGGGCGGTGGCGCCTAACGCCAGGCCTGCCAGGTTCGGATTGCAGTTGAAGAATTCCGCCGAGCGCACAACTGCCTCTCCATGGCGCACGGGATCGATGGCCTTGAGGTCTTCTAGCAGCGGCTCTGCCGCGTAGCCCATGCCAACTCCGAGCATCCGCTCATAGTTCCAGGTACCCTGCACCGCGAACAGCCGGAGCAACGCGCGAAATCGTCGATTCATGCCACCGCCGCGATCAGAATCCCGGCGCCGAGGCCGGCGAGCAACCACCGAAGACGGGCTCCCCGGCCGGCGCTTCGCACAGCGCCATTCACGCCCGCTGCCAGGGCAGACCCTATAGCCACCAAAGTCAGCGCAACGGCAGTCGGGCGATCCAGCCGCACCGAGTCTGCGATCGTCGATGCGACCACCAGGCCAGCCAGGGTCAGAATGAACCCGCGTGCTGCGTCTCGCAGGAGGGCACCGTACTGCAGCCACCGAATGGCGCTGCTTTCACCGGCTGCGAGGGCCGCAGTGCGGCGCTGAATGGACCGGGCGTTCCAGCGGCGGACCACTTGAAGGCTCCAGCCGCCCAGCAGGGCGAACACCAGACCGAGCGCGGCACTGATCCCCAGCCCGAGCTCCCATGGAGTGCCCACCCCCAGAGCAACCGCGCCCACCGTCGCCGGACCGTAATCCGGATATCGAACAGCCCCGACTGGTAGCACGTCAAGAGCAAACAACTCGAACAGAACGCCGATGCGAAGGCCCATTTCCACGTTGCCGGCCAGCGCTCCGGCCACGGTGCCGGCGACGAGAGGCCGGGATATCATCGCCTGAGGCACACTGACGAGATCCAGACCTACGAGCGTGCCCCAGAGCAGCAGGGGAATCACGACTCCGGGGGTAAACTCGATCATGCCAGGTTCCTCAGGGCAACCGGCGGCGTGGTAGGCAGGTCCTGGGCTGTAATGACAGCTCCGTGCTCCTCCATCGACGTCAGCGTCCGCAGCTCCTGGTCAGTGAGGTACACGAACGGCAAGCGCTCCCGCCATCCAGGTTTGTGGTGAATCCCGCCCAGGTTGATGCGATGAACGATATCCGGATTGGCATCGTGCAACGCGGCCATGGTGTCGAGATCGCCGGTTAGAATCAGACCGCGCTTCCCATTGTCCTGCCAGTGGGCCAGCTGGGCCGTGGCTTCAGCGACCGTGACGAACCGCACCTCGATGTCGGGGGCGACCGCCATCCGATAGAGCTCTTGCTCCCATTCGCTGGCCGCCACCTGGTCGTCCACCAGGATGATCTGGTTTATACCCAGCGGTCGCCCCCATCCGATCACCACCTGGCCGTGAATCAGGCGGTCGTCAATCCGACACAACACTATGGACATCAGGGAATTCTGATGGATTTTTCGCCCGCGGCAACGGCTCGCGATGCGGCTTCGGCAGGAGACAGCGAGCGGTGAAAAACGAAATCGACCAGCATAGCCAGATTGACGCCGGTGACCACCTTTACCGACGGCTCACCTCGAAGGCGCTTGAGCACGGCGAAGGAGCAGGACCCGCTGGCAAGATCCACGAAAACTACCGCGGGCCGGCCATTCACCGCGGCGAGGACGCGCTGCTCCAGGGTGTCCCGGTCACAGCCGGAGTTCGACACCGCCACCAAGACTCCCTGCAACCCGCTGATCTGTTCCGCTGCCTGTACCAACGCCCCCGCCAACGCGCCATGACACACGACTACACCGAGCAGCTCCTCACTCATAGTCCTCCTGGAGATACTCGCGCACTCCGCGCTGTTCCTTCATTCGTTTTATCAACCTGGCGTTGAACGCAGCGGCGACATCCACGCCGGAGTAGCGCAGCAAGTGCATCATGGCCACCACCTCGGAAATGACGGTGATGTTCTTACCCGGGTTCAGGGGCACCACCACCCGCGGGACCGGCACATTCAGAATCGTGGTCTCTTCCCGCGAGAGCCCGCTCCGATCGCTGTCCTTGGCCGTCTCCCAGTCTTCGAGCTGCACCACCACCTCGATACGCTTTTGCTGCCGGACGGCCCGCACCCCGAATAACGCCGGGATATCGATGAGCCCGATCCCGCGGATCTCCATGTGGTGTGCAGCCAGCTCATGGCCGCGCCCGATGAGCACGTCGTTGCCCCGGCGAGTGACCTGGACCACGTCGTCGGCGACCAGACGGTGCCCCCGCTCGACCAGGTCGAGCACGCATTCGCTTTTGCCGATACCGGAGCGTCCGACGAACAGAAGACCTACACCGTAGACATCGGCCAGCGATCCATGAAGCGTTGTCCGCGGAGCAAAGGCCTCCTCCACGATTGGCTTGATGCGACGGTAGAACTCCGAGGTCTTGAGTTTGCTCCGGAGGACGGGAACACCCTTGAGGCGAGCGAGCTCCAGCAGCTCGGCCGGGATTTCCTGGCCCTTGGTGACGAAGATGCAAGGCAGATCGAAGCTGAAAAAGCTGGTGAGAGAATCCCGCCGCTGCTCGGGCGAAAGCGAGTTGAGGTAGGTGATCTCGGTCTCACCGAGGACATGAAGTCGGTTGGCCGCAAACCTGCCCGTGTATCCCGCCAGAGCCAGGCCCGGCCCCGCCACCTCCGCGGCGGTCATCGGGCGGTCCAGTCCCAGCTCACCGGTAATGGCCTCCAACTGCAGCGGATCTCCCCGCCGCGAAAGGAAGTCGCCGAGCCGGAGCATCAGAGCGGGTTATTCGGCTGCGCCGACCGGGTCCGTCGCGGTCGATTCGACGCACGCTCTACCTGCCGACGAAGCTTATCCTCCGCGCGGTCGAGCGCCGTCCGGTGGTCGGGGGCTTCACCCCGGGCTACCAGCGTTTCCCCCCGGGCGAGATGCAGCCGGATCTCCACCGTCAGCGCGATGCCGTCGGTGTCGAATACCACCGTGGATTCCATGGGTCGCGTCGCCAGGCTGCCCAGCCGCTCCACGACACTGACGGCCCGCTCCCGCAAGGCGTCCGAGATCTCACAGTGGCGGGCAGTGATGGTGGGTCGCATAATTGCTCCTCGGTTCAGCTCGCTGCTGAACTCTCGATGATGTCTATCAGATGACGCTCGGTTGCCCCTGCGGTACGATCCCAGCTGAGGCTCTCCGCCAGCCGGCGGGCAGCTTCGCCCAGGCGCGATACCATACGGGACGAATCAGCTAGCTCGACCATCCGTGCGGCCAGGGCCGGGACATCCCCGTGAGGCACCAGAAATCCAGTCTCTCCGTGTCGAACCGAATCGCGTAGTCCCGGGCTGTCCGAGGCCAAAGATGGCGTCCCGCAGGCTCCCGCCTCGATGACCGTTATACCCCATCCTTCCTTGGGCGACGGAAAAACGTTGGCCCAGGTCCACCGCATCAGGTCGATTTTGCGTTCTTCGCTTACAAAACCGTGAAACGTTACCGCCTTGTCCAGATCCAGTCGGGAGACCAGTCGCTCCAGCTCGGGGCGGTAGTCACCGGTACCTGCAATCTCGAGGCGGAGGTCGGGGCGCTGCCTGCGCGCGAATGCAAGTGCCTCAATGGCGAATCCTATTCCTTTATAACGCTTCAGCCGTCCAACATACAAGAAAGTCGGCGCTGTGGAACGGCGGCCCGGAGGACCTGGTGTGAATCGGCGGCTGTCAACACCTGGATGGATCACCCGGACGCGCTCCGGAGCAACGCCGCGTGCAATGAGATCATCTCGGGTGCTTTCGCTGATTGCATGGAAACCGGCGCGCCGATAGGCACGTGGCAGCGGCCGCTCGGCTGCCCATACTGTGGCTGCTACCGGCCAGGACGCTTCCTGAAAAGCAGTCTCGCCAAACAAATGAGGAACGATGGCGCAGAAAGGGAGCTTCGTTCCCCAGGGAAGAAAAAGAGGGAGTTTGTTCACGTCTTCAACCAGGATGTCCGGCCGCTCAGCTGTGAGAGCCCGCCGGACCGCGCGCCGTCCAACCAACGCAAAGCTGTTGCGGCCGCCTACCCGACGGATGTGGATACCATCCAGCGTGACCCTCTCCGGGGCACCCTCCCACCCCGAACAGACCAGCCGGATCCGATGTCCCTTGGAAGCGAGTCTGCTGAAGATTTCGAACAGATGGATCTCCGCACCACCAGCGTGTGGATTGGCGCGATCCTGCCAGTTGACCAGAAGGATGTTCACAGAGTGGGACGAGAACGCTAGAGCCGGCCCATCGAACGCGCGACACCGTCGAGCACTCCGTTGATGAAGCCGGGAGCCCGGAGATCACCGAACCAGTGGGCGAGGTGCACAGCCTCGTTTATAGCGACCTTCGGCGGCACTTCTCCCCGGCGAAGCTCGTAAACACCCAGCCGGAGAATGTTCCGCTCAACCACCGCAATCCGGCTCATCCGCCAGTTCTCTGAGGCTCCGGCGGCCTGCGCATCGAGGGCCCCCACTTCCGCTACAATGTCGGATGCCAGTGCCTCCGCCCGGTCCAGGATGCGGGGCTCAGGCCCGGTCAGACGAGCTAATCCGCTGACGACTGCCGGAAGCGGCGGTGCCCCCTGGATCTCCCAGGCATAGAGAATCTGGAGCGCCCGGGCCCTGCTCTTGGTCTCAATCCTGAGCATGGTAGGCGCGCAGCTGATCGAGCACATCGGCAGTCCGGAGCGCCGCTGCTGCGGCTTCGTACCCCTTGTTCCCCGCGCTTCCTCCCGCCCGATCAGTAGCCTGCTGCATCGTGTCCACCGTCAGCAATCCGAAGCCGACCGGCAGGCGGTGCTGCACCGATATCTCTCGGACGCCCTGCGCCGCCTGACCAGCCACATACTCGAAGTGCGGAGTGTCCCCTCGTATCACGGCCCCGAGCACAATCAGACAACTGTAAGCCCGGGACTCAGCAGCGGCAGCAGCGGCGGTGGGCAGCTCGAAGGCGCCGGGAAGCCAGACCACGTCGATCTCCTGCCGGCCAACTCCCGCTTCGGTGCAGCAGGCCAGGGCGCCTTCCAGCAGTTTGGTCGTGATCAGCTCGTTGTAGCGGCTCACCAGAATCGCCACCCGACCTGGGGCGCGCAGGCGGCCGGAGAAATCGGGCACGGGATCAGTGCGTAAAGAGGTGGCCCAGCTTGTCTCGCTTGACCTGAAGGTAGGTGCTGTTGTCCCGGTTCGGGTCAGCCAGAAGGGGAACCCGCTCGACGATCTCGAGACCGTAGCCTTCGAGGCCAACCAGCTTTCGCGGGTTATTCGTCATGACGCGAATAGAGGATAGTCCAAGGTCCCGAAGTATCTGGGCTCCTATGCCGTAGTTCCTCAGATCGGGAGCAAACCCGAGCCGCTCATTGGCCTGCACCGTGTCGGCCCCGCTGTCCTGCAGGGCATAGGCTCTGAGCTTGTTGAGCAGTCCTATCCCCCGCCCTTCTTGATCCAGATACACCACGGCCCCGCGTCCTTCACGGGCAATCAGCTCCATCGCACGGTGAAGCTGGAATCCGCAGTCGCAGCGCTGAGATCCAAAGACATCGCCTGTCAGGCACTTGGAGTGCATGCGCACCAGGATGTTCGGCTGCCCCGCGATATCGCCGTAAACCAGCGCAACATGCTCCGCCCGGTCTACATCGTTTTGATAGCCGATGATGTTGAATTCGCCGAATTCGGTAGGGATGCGTGCCTCAGCTACGCGGTGGACCAGCCGTTCGGTGCGCAACCGGTACGCCACCAGCTGCGCAACGGTTACGAACGTAAGGCCGTGCTGCAGTGCGAGGCTGTGGAGCTCGGCCCGGCGCGCCATAGAGCCGTCCGGGTTCAGGATTTCGCAGATCACTCCGGCCGGGATGAGACCTGCCAGGCGCGCAAGGTCGACACTGGCCTCGGTCTGCCCCACCCGCTGAAGAACGCCTCCAGGGCGGGCGCGGAGGGGAAACACGTGGCCAGGCCGGCGCAGGTCGGATGGTACCGTAGCCGGATTGATGGCGACGTGAATGGTGGTGGCCCGATCAGTGGCCGAAATTCCAGTGGTGACCCCAAAGCGGCGCTGCGCATCGATGCTCACGGTAAAAGCCGTCGAGAGCTCCTCCGTGTTCCGCTCCGTCATCTGAGGCAAGCCCAGCTGATCGCAGCGCTCTCCGGTCAATGCCAGACAGATCAGGCCCCGCCCGTGGAGGGTCATGAAGTTGATCATCTCGGGGGTGGCCAGCTCGGCGGCGCACACGAGGTCACCCTCGTTTTCGCGATCCTCGTCATCGGCAACAATGATGATCTTGCCGTTCCTGAGATCGCTGATGGCCTGATCGATGGTACCGAACGTGGTCATGGATCCTAGCTCTCAACCTTCACGTTCTGCAGGTACGACCAAACATACTTTCCGATCGTGTCGGCCTCGATATGCACCCGATCACCGACCCGACGCTCCCCCAGGGTCGTGTGCTGTAAGGTAAACGGGATCAGAGAGATCTGGACCACGCCGGGTCGCGGTTTCGAGTTGACGGTCAGGCTCACGCCATCCACCGTAATCGATCCGAGCAGGACCGACACCTGGTCCACCGACTCCGAAACCTTCAGATCGAGCAACCGTCCGCCGGCTCGCTCCTCAACCCGCTCCACCTCCGCGATGCCATCCACGTGTCCCTGCACGATGTGCCCTCCCAACCGATCGCCTGCCCGAAGCGCCCGCTCCAGGTTGACTCGCTGTCCCGGAGCATAGTTTCCGATACGGGTGCGTTCCTGGGTCGTTTGTACGACGTAAGCCGTAAAGCCGCCGGGCACCAGCGACTGGACCGTAAGGCAGGCGCCATCCACGGCAACACTTTCGCCGGGTTGCAGGTCGGGGAATGAACAGGAAATGGTAAGCTGAAGGCCTTCAGAGTCTGCTGCTGTCTGGCGGATTGTTCCAATCGCCGTCACGATCCCGGTAAACATCAGTTCCGATCAATCACCAGCAGCGTATCCTCTCCCAGCGCCCGACGCTCGACCACGCGCCAGCGCTCGGCTTGATCCAGCGGACGGGCAGTCAAACCGCTGAGCGCGGGCACGGCGTCATCGCCAAGCCATACCGGAGCCTGGAGCCAATGATACCGATCCACCAGACCGGCCGTAAGCAGAGCGCCGGCCAGCTGGCCTCCGCCTTCTACCAGCAGGGATCCTACTCCAAGCTGCCGAAGACATTGCAGTGCGTCCGGGAGCGTACCCGACCGAACAACCGCCACCCCTGCCGCTTCCAGCCGCTTGACTCGGGTGAGCTCTGCCGTCGGTGACACCACAACGACTGTCGGGATTTCCCTTGCGGTACGCACCAGGGTAAGCTGCGGGCCCAGGTCAGCCGCACTATCGAATATTACTCGTCTTGGTGGGGTGCGTGGCTGAACCGGGCCTCGCACAGTGAGGGACGGGTCGTCCAGCCGAGCAGTACGTCCACCGACTGCAATTGCATCGAAGCCCGCCCGGAGCCACTGCACGTACTCCCTACCCTGCGGACCGGAGATCCAGCGTGAGCGCCCGAATCCGTCGGCGATTCGCCCGTTCAGCGTGGTGGCGAGCTTGAGCGCAACGTAGGGCCGGGCGGGTGATCTGAAGGAGTGGAGAAAGATGGCGTTCTGGGCGGCGGCAGCTTCGCTGAGCGGACCGAGCTCCACGTCAACCCCGGCCGCTCGCAGCTGCTCGCTCCCGTGCCCTGCCATCGGGTTGGGATCCGGAATGGCCGCCACCACCCGCCGGATGCCGGACTGGATGATGGCTTCGGTGCACGGCGGCTGCTTTCCCTGATGGGCGCAGGGCTCGAGAGTCACTACGATAGTGGCACCTCGAGCCCGCTCTCCAGCCCCGGCAAGTGCCACCGTCTCGGCGTGCCGGTCGCCGAACTCCGGATGCCAGCCCTCACCGACGACCTCACCATCACGGAGTACTACGGCGCCTACCAGCGGATTGGGCTGGACCCGCCCCCAGCCTCGCCAGGCGAGGTCCAGGGCGCGGGCCATGCCTTCCCGCTCGTTCATGGGCGCTAGAAGCTCACTCGCAGGCCCAGGCCGGCGAATAACTTCCCCTTGGTGGTATCGAAATCTTCGAAATCGGTCGACAGATTCTGGTCTTTCCCACCCTGGTAGCCGACTTCGCCCGTAAGCCGAACCATCGACATGCTCACGCCCGCATTCACGAAGCCCAGCACCCGTGAGTTGCTCAGCTCGACAGGAACGTTGGACTGCAGCACTCCGGTGATCGGGTCCGTAAACTGAATGAGGGCATCACCGGTGTACTTGTCCCACCCGAGACCGGCCGCCAGATCCAGCACGGCTACCTGCTTGCTCGCGACCAGCCGGAGGTTGGTAGCATGGAGGTCGAGGCCGTAGCTGTACCGGTCGCCGGAGGACACATCACCGTAGGTGATCTTGGGAA
>DASPKB010000278.1:0-2022 GCA_035628315.1 Gemmatimonadales bacterium
GTTCCGCGTCCATTTACCAAGTAAGTGCGAGAGGAGGTGTCAGGCATGTACAGAGGTCCTGTGGATCTAGCAGCTCGGACTTTGTCGGAGAACCAGCCGAGGGTTATTCGAAATTATGCAGGTGGAGGAGGATTCAGGAAGCGCGGCGCCAGATGGCGTATACCGGAACTCCCAACGCAACGATTAGCAGGCCCGGCCACGTGTAGAGCGGACGGTACACCAGCAATACGATGAGAATACCCGCAACCGTAGCCATATACAGGGCCGGCAGCCAGGGATATCCGAACGCCTTCACCGGCCGCGGCAGATCCGGGCGAGTCCGGCGGAGCCGGAACAGGGCCAGCGTGGTCAGGAAGTAGAATACCAGCGCCGCAAAGATGACGTAGTCGAGCAGTTGTCCGTAGGTACCGCTGACACACAGCACCATGGCCCACACCGCCTGGGCGATAAGTCCGAACACCGGGGTCCGATATTCGGGATGAAGCTGGCCGGCTCGCTGGAAGAACAGCCTGTCGCGGGCCATGGCATAGTAGACACGTGGTCCGGAGAGGATCAGTCCGTTGTTGCAGCCGAAGGTCGACAGCAGAATCGCGACGGCCATGATGGTCGCCGCGCCAGCACCGAGGGCAACCTCGATGGCCGCAGTTCCGACCCGGTCCTGTGCGGCGTACTGAAGTCCCCGCGCGAGCACATCGGTTCCTTCAGGGTCACCATAGAATGGCAGGATGTTGAGATAGGCCACGTTCGACAGGATGTACAAGAGACTGACCAGACCGGTGCCAAGCGCGAGGGCGCGCGGCAGATTTCGGGTGGGATCGCGGACTTCAGCCGCCGCAAAGGTGACGTTGTTCCAGGCATCGGACGAGAACAGGGACCCTACCATCGCCGCGCCGATCACCGGCACCACGGCCAGGGTCCAGTCTGCCGTGCCCCAGAAGTTCGAAAAGTTGGCCGCTGCGATATCAGGCTGGCGGAAAATCGTGAGCCCCAGGAGCACCAGAACCGCGAGGGCGCCAATTTTGGCCACGCTGAATACGGTTTGCACGGCCGCCCCCAGCACGACTCCCCGGATGTTCAGAAGCGTTAGCAACGCAATCATCACCATGGCCACCACCCGCTGCGGGGAGAGGCCCAGCTGGATTGCGTCTGCTGCTCCCGGCAGTCGAATCTGGCCCAGCGAGAGGAACACGTCCGGACTCACACCGGGAAGTAGCACGCTGAGGAACCGACCGAAGGCCACTGCTACGGCCGCGATGGTGCCGGTCTGTATAACCATGAAGAGGGTCCAGCCGTAGAGAAAACCGACGGCTGGAGACAGCCCTTCCCGCAGAAACACGTACTGACCACCGGCTCGTGGCATCATGGCTGCCAGCTCGGCATAAGCCAGGGCACCGGTCACCGTCATTGCTCCGGTAATGACCCAGACCAGCAGGAGTGCCCCGGGCCCCCAGGGGGAAACCTGCCTTCCTATATCTGCGGACACGATGAAAATGCCCGAGCCGATCATGGAACCAACCACGAGCGATATCGCAGCGAGCGGCCCGATTCCCCGGATGAATTCGGACGGAGCCGAGGTACCCGGAGCGGCCGTGGTCGGGGCAGCGGTCATAGCTTCAGGCTAGGAGGGGAGCGTACGGACGTCGGGTGTGCGGTCAGTCTCGGAGTCCTGCGGCGGCTCCGGTCTACGGGATTCTTCGGCCACCTTCACTGCCTCTTCCACCACTGCCTGTCCGGCGGCGGCCAGCCCTTTCATGAGCTTGGCGGCGCTGTCCATCAGGCTCACTGTACCGGTGATCGCCTGGACCGGAAGCTTGCCAGCCCTCATGGTGTTCTCGACCGTTGTCGTGATCTTGGCGAGAATGCCCTGGGGCTCGGATCGCGCGGCATACTTGCTGGTGAGGAATTCGGCATAGTCGAGCACCTGGTACGCTTTCTCGTCGTCCAGGGTTTCCAGCAGGCGGCTGATGCGTTGCTTGAGGAGATCGTCCATTGAGAGTCTCGAGTCAGGAGTCGAGAGTCGCC
>DASPKB010000279.1:0-4771 GCA_035628315.1 Gemmatimonadales bacterium
CTCGCCGAGCTGGGTGCGACGGCTTTCGTGGTGCTGCCGCTCTCCTACCAGAAGCAGCTGTCCGGTATCATCGCCTTGGGAGAGCGGTACGATCTTTCTCCAACCGAGGAAGATCGCGACCAGATGCGCCGGCTTGCCGACCAGGCGGCCGTGGCCCTGGCCAATGCCCGAATGCTGGAGCAGGTCCGCGAGCTGGCGTACTACGACAGCCTGACAGGGCTGCCCAACCGGCTCTCCTACAAGGAGCGCTTGGCATATGCGCTAGAGCAGGCCAGCCGGAATCAGCGGTTGGTGGCCGCTTTCTTCATCGATCTGGATCACTTCAGCCGAATCAACGACACGCTGGGTCACGAGGTGGGAGACCAGCTGCTGCGGCACGTGGCTTCACGGCTGCGCTCCTGCTGCCGTGAACGCGAGGATGAAGTCGGACCAGCCCTGGCGACACTGGCTCCGGAGGTGGCCCGGCTCGGCGGGGACGAATTCACCGTGATCATGCCGGGGTTGCAGGACGCTCAGGACGCCGGCAAGCTGGCGCGGCGGATCCTGTCCAGCTTCGCACAGCCGGTACGGGTGGGGACGCATGAAATCTTCGTCAATGCGAGCATCGGGATCGCCATCTACCCCTACGACGGGGAGGACATCGATACCCTGCTGATGCATGCCGATACGGCCATGTATAAGGCCAAGGAGCAGGGCGGCAGCAGCTATCAGACTTACTCCAAGTCGATGACGACCACGGCGCTTCAGCGAATGACGCTGGAGAACGACCTCCGCCGCGCCCTGGAGCGGAATGAGTTCGAGGTCCACTACCAGCCCATCGTCGACGCCTACACCAACACGGTGGTCGGGGCGGAGGCGCTGCTTCGCTGGCGCCACCCCGAGCTCGGCCTGCTGCTGCCCTCGGAGTTCATCCCCATCGCCGAGGAGAACGGCCTCATCGTTCCAATGGGTGAATGGATCCTGCAGAGCGCCTGTCTCCAGAACCGCGCGTGGCAGGATGCCGGGTTACCCCGGATCCGGGTAGGAGTGAACCTCTCGAGCCGGCAGCTGAAGAAAAATCTGACCGATACCATAGCTCGGGCACTTCAGATCAGTGGACTCGAGGCCCGGTACCTGAGCCTGGAGCTCACCGAAAGCGTCCTCGTCAACCATCACCGGGAGGGTACCGAGGCGCTGCACGCGCTCCGCGCCATGGGCCTTCACCTGGCGGTCGATGACTTCGGGACCGGCTATTCCTCCTTCAGTTATCTGAAGCATTTCCCGCTGGATACCCTGAAGATCGATCGCTCATTTGTTCGGGAGATTGCCATCCAGCCGGACGATGCCGCCATAACCACGGCAATAATCGCCATGGGCCACGCGTTGGGGCTCCGGGTGATCGCGGAAGGTGTGGAAAGCGAGGCTCACCTGACGCTGCTGCAGAAACAGGGATGCGATGAAGTCCAGGGCTACCTGGTAGGACGGCCGGTTCCACCGGACCGCTTCGTCGACCATCTGGCACGCAAACGCTCCGGGCCGCCACCCCAGACTCGGAGGCAGCGGTCTACTCGCTGATCTCTGTCGCGAGACTTTCCACCTGGTCCCAGCTCAGAATGGAAACCGGCAGGCCGACCGGAACCGTCTGAGCAAAGCAGGGATCAACTCCCCCGTCGGGCACGGGTTTGATCAGCACCAGCCGGCTGGCGCCCAGCGCGCCGGCTATGAAGGCTGCGATGCTGTCGCTCGTAACCTCCCAGCTGTGTGGCAGCACATCGGCCGACCGCATCCATCGCGAGGGCGCAAGCACGGCCGGCTTGTTCTGGGCCAGGACTTCCAGCACCGATCCCGGATCATCAACCAGGATCGACCCGGGCATGCGATCGGCCAGCGCGAACGCGTACTGATCCATTGCGAGCAGCGCCATCCAGTGGGCGGCGGACGGTGACAGTCCCGTGTCCCGATCGAACACCCTGACCGCATCGGCAAACGGCCCCCCGCCCGGGACGACGACGATGCACCCTGAGCGCGACGCCGCGTTGATTGCCCGGCACACCCGATCCAGGGCAGTGGAGACTCCGGCGAGGCCACCGCCGATCTTGACCACCCAAAGGCCCGATCGCGGCGACAAAGCGTAGCTCATCGAGCAGCCGCAAGACTTTCCACCAGAAGCCGGGCGACCGCGGCTGCTGGGGTTACCTGCGGATCTCCGCCTGCTCTCTCGCTAAGAAGCTCCGACCTTAACCCGGCCGCCCCAGCGGCCGCCACACCAACGAAGGCGCCGAGACCGGTGATGACCGCCGTCTCGATCTCAGGATGGCGCCAGCGGATGTGCTCCAGGGCGTGGGTGATCCGCTGCACCTGAGCTACGCCGAGCGCTGCCGCGATCTGATCGATGTCTGCCTCATTGAGCATCTCTCTGTCGGCGCACACCGCTCGGGCGAGGCGCTCTCCGGCGTAGCTTTTGGTGGCCGGCCTCCGATCGGGCGTAGGACAGGTGTAATCGCAGCTTTGCAGGAGGCCCTGCCACAGATAAACGTCGCCCATCAGCGCAAACGCCTCGGCGGCGAGGCCGGTCGCCCTGCCGCGGAGTGTTACGCCGTAGGCGACCGATTCGACCGGCGTCCGCAGCGCGCCGGTATAGACCAGCTCGCCGCAGCCGAGCCGCTCCAGGTCAGTTCGGCCCTGCGCCGAGACCTCTCCGTTCAGGATCGGAATCAGATCAGTAGTGGTGGTTCCGATATCGATCAGCACGCAGGTGGGTACCAGAGTCGCTACCCAATGGGCCGTCGCGGACCAGTTGGAGGCCGCAACCGCGATCGGGCGCTGCCGCGCCGCATGGGGGCTGACAAATTTTCCCGCCACCGTGTATACGTGAAGACGCTCGGGCGGAAAGGTCGCCTCGAAGGCGCTGAGGATGTAGTCTACGCCCTCCCTCTTGGTTCGAAACGCCTGCGAGAGCTCCGCTGTCATGGTGATCGCGTGGAGATCCCGGTCCGACCCGCCGAGCTGCCGCGCTGCTGATCGCAGGGTTGGCCCGAGCGCTGCCAGGTTCCGCTGCAGCTCGTATGGAGTGCAAAGGCTGAAGGTTCTGGTTGCAGGCTCAAGCGTCAGCCGCACAGTCTTGGTATTGACGCCTCCTAGGTCCCAGCCCAGGACGCCGACGGAGTAAGTCGGGTCAGAACCCCTAGATGTGATCACGGATGCAGATCATCCCTGTGTTGGACATTGCCGGTGGAATCGCGGTCCACGCACGAGCCGGCGACCGCACCCAGTATGCACCCCTGGAGTCGGAACTGACACCCGGGCAGGTGGGAGATCCGGTGGCGGTGCTTCGGGCATTTCACGCCGAACTGGGGCTGCATGAATGTTATGTCGCGGATCTCGATGCCATCCAGGGTGGCGCGGTTCAGCGAATGCTGCTTCGCGAACTCGCTGAGTTTCACACCGGATTCGCCGGTGCCTTGATGGTCGACGCCGGCACCCATCTGCCCGAGGGCGCGTTGGAGGTGTTCTCCTGCGGCGCCAGCGAGGTCGTGGTGGGTTTGGAGACCCTCCGGGCCTTTTCCGATCTGGCAGCAATTGTCGATGTCGTTGGTCCGCAGCGGGTGGTGTTCAGCCTAGATCTCAAACTGGGGAGCCCGATGCTGCACGCCGCGATGCAGGACGCGCGGGGCGCCGGGCCTGAGGCGGTGAGCCTCGCCGAGCAGGCGGTGTCTACCGGTGTGGCTTCAATTCTGATCCTGGATGTGGGAAGGGTGGGGACTGGTGTCGGAGTGGATCTCGGGCTGATGGAGACGCTCCGGCAGCGGTTGCCTCAGGTCCGGCTGTTGGCAGGTGGTGGTGTGCTCACCCGCCGAGATCTGGAGCGAATGCGGGATGCGGGTTGCGACGGAGCCCTCGTGGCCAGCGCGCTGCACAGCGGAAGGTTATCGGCTACCGATCTCGGGGCTGTGATGCACTCCGGGGCTCGAAACCCTCAATCGGATACCAGCGCCTCGCGGTAGGTGGCAGACTGGCCGTAGTTCTCCTCCACCTCCAGCTCCAGACTGGTCAGGTGAGTGTACCCGCGCGTGTTCAGCTCCTCGCGCACCTGGGTCCCCAGATATTGGGCCAGCATCTCGGCGGTGCTGTTGGGAATCGGGAGCAAGGCGCAGTCTCGGCGGGGAAAGACGTAGGTGGGCTCACCGAAGTAATCCACTGCTACCCGGTTGTCCTCTTCCCGGAACGACAGCTTGGGATTCAGGGTTGGCAGCAGAACCTTGTGATCAATGGTGTCGACCAGCTGGCGGGTGATCTGCTTCAGGACGCTGAAGTCGAGCACGAACAGGCACTCGGAATCGACCGAGCCTTCCACCGCAACACCGACCCGGTAGTTGTGGCCGTGCAGCGACTCGCATTGGTGCCCTTTGAAGGTGATGAAATGGGCTGACGCGAAGACCAGGTAATCCTTGCTGACCTGGACACGGAAGGTGCTTTGCACGGTGCTTCTCCTAATGATCCCACCCAGCTTCAAGTATAACGATGAAAAGCGCCGCGCAGGTGAGGTCCGCCGTTGCCCCGGGATTCCGCCGGTTCTTCGGATCCCGAAGCTCCCGGTCGAGCTCAGCCAGCGCCAGCCTTCCGGCTGCCGACCGGGTGCCCCCGGCCCGCCGGACCTCGCCTGCCCGGCGCGAGACCAAGGTCGCCTCGGCGGCACCCAGCTTGCGGGCGATATGCGTGTCCGGAGCAGCCTCGAGCAACGCGAGGTAGGTCTCGACCACAGCCTCGGTCCAGTTCAGACCCTCACGGCGCG
>DASPKB010000280.1:0-3769 GCA_035628315.1 Gemmatimonadales bacterium
GGCCTCGGCGTGGGCGGACCGGTGACGCTCCGGGGGGTCAGGGTAGGCCGGGTGGAGGCGATCCGATTTGTCGAAGACGAATGGGTGGAGACCGAGTTCAGCATTGACCGCGTAGTGGAGCTCCCCGGGAAACCCGCCGTCATCTCGGCGTCGGCCAGTCTCTTCGGAGAGTGGACGGCTAACATTGTTCCGTTTGAGCCACTTCCGGTAGACCCAAACCTGCGCAACGCTCTCATCGAATCCGACCAGGCCGGAGGAGATGCCTGGCCCGGCGCGACCCTGCCCGACATCGGCCAGCTGACCGCTCAAGCCAGTCGAATAGCGGGTGACGTGGCGGATGTGACTCAGCGCATCGGCCAGGCGTTCGACAGCACGGCGCTCAAGAATCTGCAGCAGAGCGTCAAGGACCTGGCGACCATTTCCGCCCGCCTGGTGAAGTTCGCCCACGCCCAGACGGACCGGATTGATCGCGTGAGCCAGAACGTGGCGACGACAGCCGATGCCTTTACCGGCGTCGCCCAATCGTTTCAGGGTGCCGTGGCGCGACTGGATACCGCCACCAGCGACAATCAGCTCAAGGACATCCTCGACAACTCGCGCAGCACCAGCGCGGACATTCGAGCGGCAGCGGCGGACCTGCGCTCGGTCATGGCCGCAGCCCGCGCCAACGAAGCAAGTCTGGTCCGGGTGGTGCAGTCCGCAGACTCGCTCATGACCCGGCTGAAGGCAGGGAACGGCACCCTGGGCCTTCTGGCCAGCGATTCCTCTTTGTATTACGAGACCACCAAGACGGTGGTGCAATTTCGGGAGCTCCTGGCCGACATCCAGGCGCATCCCCAGAAATACCTGAAGATTTCCGTCTTTTGATGAGCAAGCGTCGCGCTGAGCTGGAAGTGAGTGCTGGAGGCATTGTCTTTCGCCGCCCGCCCGGCGAGGCTGCGAAGTATCTGCTGATCCGGGACTCATATAACAACTGGGGTTTTCCCAAAGGCCATCTGGAAGGGGATGAGTCACCGGCTGAAGCGGCCATTCGGGAAACCGCGGAGGAAACCGGGCTGGAGCAGCTTGTCTTGCACGGACCCATCCGGGTGATCGACTGGCACTTTCGATTTCGTGGCCGTCATATCCACAAGTACTGCCACTTCTTTTTGTTCGAGAGTCCGAGGGGAGAGGTCTGCCCTCAGGTGGATGAGGGCATCACCGCCTGCCAGTGGCGGCCCCTCAATGAAGCCCTCGAGATTCTGAGCTACGACAACGCGCGCGGAGTTCTGAAACGAGCCGGTGAGATGGTACGGACTCTGGTAGCGGTCGGAGCCGGGCGCGCAGGACGGGCGGTCAGTCAGACGGTCGGTCAAGCACCGGAGGTGGCCGACCCCGAGCTGCTTTCGCCGGAACCTGACCTGGCCACTGGACCACCCGACCGCTCAACCGCCCGCCCCTCAGCCTGATATGCCGGCCATCGCCACGCTGCTCGAGAGTCGGGCGGCGCTGACCGCGCTTCGGCGATCACTTCCAAAAGGCGGTCCCCGGGTAGTTACCTGCCGGAACCCTGCCGCTCTCACCCGGGTCATCAACAAACGCCTGGTGGACGCCATCGTGCTCTCGCCCCAACCAGCTCTCCTGCCCGAGCTCTCTACCCTCCGGTCTCGCCTTCCCCTCGTGCCGTTCGTTGCGTACGGCCCATTCCGTCCGGACGACGGGGATCTGCTGCTGGCCTGCCGCGGTGCGGTGTCCTCGGTAATCGTCGAGGGAGTGGACGACCCGGTTGTTGGTGAGCTAATCGTGCGGACGTCTCTGACAACGGAGCGCCGACGAGCCTTGGCGGAGGCCCCCCGGATGCTCCGGCTCACGGAGTCGCTCCAGCGTTCCGCCTGGGACTTGTTGCTGGGTGAGGTAGAGCGCCCCATCAGGACCAGCACCCTGGCCAGTCGGCTCCGGATCAGCCGGGAGCACCTCTCCCGTCAATTTGGCGCAGGCGGTGCGCCCAATCTCAAACGGGTTATCGATCTCACCCGAGTGGCCTGTGCCGCCCAGCTCTTGGGCAACCCTGGATACACAGTTCCCACGGTAGTCCGGGTGCTCAACTTCGCCTCATCCGGCCATCTGGCCAGCACGGCGCGGCGGATTGCCAACGTGACGACGAGCAGCTTGGGAAGCCTGGGCCCGCAGGGGGTACTCGCCGCGTTCGTCCGGGGAAATACGAGGAGTAGGGTGTAGGGGAGTAAGCTCGGAAGCCTACCTGCATACCGGCTTATCAACTTACTTGCCCGCCCTCCCATTGTGATTATTTTCACAAGCTAGATTGTAGCCTACCTTCAGCCAGTACGAGACCCATGGCCACTGAATCGATCCTCCGCCCCGGTGAACTGAAAGAAATCCTGCTTCGGGAGATCGCGTCCGCCGATCTCGCTACCGAAGATGTCAGTGAGGTCGGAACCGTTCTCGAGGTCCGGGACGGTGTCGCCCGAATCTACGGCCTGCAATCGGCCATCTCGAGTGAGATGCTCGAGTTTACCGCGCAGGAAACGGGAGACACCGTTGCCGGCCTGGTGTTGAACCTCGAGGAGGACAACGTCGGTGCTGCGGTCATGGGTGACTACCTGAAGCTGAAGGAAGGCGACGAGGTGCGTCGCACCGGGCGGCTGCTCGACGTGCCGGTCGGCCCGGCCATGCTGGGGCGGGTGGTGAACGCACTGGGCGAACCGGTGGACGGGCGGGGGCCGATCCAGACGACCGGGCGCCGACAGGTGGAGATGGTCGCTCCGGGGATTATCGTACGCCAGCCGGTGAAGGAGCCGCTCCAGACCGGGATCAAGGCAATCGATGCGATGATTCCGATCGGCCGCGGCCAGCGGGAGCTGATCATCGGCGACCGGGGCACCGGCAAGACGGCCATCGCGGTGGACACCATCATCAATCAGCGGGGTACCGGGGTCATCTGCGTCTATGTGGCCATCGGGCAGAAGCGCTCCACGGTAGCCAACGTGGTTGAGAAGCTGAAGGATGCGGGCGCCTTGGATTACTCGATCGTGGTGGTCGCGTCCGCATCGGACCCCGCGCCGCTCCAGTACATCGCCCCCTACGCCGGCTGCGCCATCGCCGAGTACTTCATGTACGAGGAAGGCAGGGCCACGCTCTGCGTGTACGACGACCTCTCCAAGCAGGCGGCGGCTTACCGCCAGCTATCGCTGATTCTCCGGCGTCCTCCGGGCCGTGAGGCGTATCCCGGGGACGTGTTCTACCTCCACAGCCGCCTGCTCGAGCGCGCGGCGAAGATTGCGGACAATCCCGACATCACCCGGCTCGACCCCCGGATCAAGAAGCCGAGCGGTTCGCTGACTGCGCTCCCGATCATCGAGACCCAGGCCGGCGACGTTTCCGCGTACATCCCAACCAACGTCATTTCCATTACCGACGGACAGATCTTCCTGACCAGCGATCTGTTCTACTCGAACGTCCGGCCCGCGGTGGACGCCGGGATCAGCGTGAGCCGGGTCGGCGGCAACGCGCAAATTAAGGCGATGAAGCAGGTGGCCGGCCCGCTCCGACTGAGCCTCGCCCAGTACCGCGAGCTGGAGGCCTTCGCCCAGTTTGGCTCGGACCTGGACGCCGCCACCCAACGCCAGCTCTCCCGCGGCGCTCGTTTGGTAGAGGTGCTGAAGCAGCCGCAGTACCGGCCGGTACCGGTCGAAAAGCAGGTCGTGATCATCTACGCCGTGACCAACGGCCATCTCGATGACGTGGATGTCGCGAACATCAGGCAGTGGGA
>DASPKB010000281.1:0-2230 GCA_035628315.1 Gemmatimonadales bacterium
GCTATGTTGTCGGACATTTTTGCAATTGTGACGCGCATTCCGTGCAAACTGTGCAGAATTCCCTTGACAGCCCGTCAGCCGGTTCATATACTACGCTCAGTTACTCCAAACGACTCCAGCAGCTTCGAGATCTTCGTGCATCCGGCTCCGGTCGTGCCCAATCCCACGCCACCTGTTCGCTACCAGCGAAACCCGCGGCTGCACTCGATCGAACCGCCTGGACCCTGGCCTGAGTAGGCATCGTGCTCACCCAATGCCCCTGCGTTCGATGATCCAAACGCGGGGGCATCGTCTTTATGAGTTCTGGATCCCCGGCAACCCAATCACGCGAGACCGCTATGGCGACAACGGTTCGGCCCACTACTTCGGCGAGTAAGTCCACCAGCAGCGACGTGCAGCGAGTGCTGGAGCTGATCAAGGAGAAGAAGATCCAGGTGATCGATGTGAAGTTCTGCGATCTCACCGGCTCCTGGCAGCACTTCTCGATTCCCGCGGCCACCCTCGACGAAGGGATGATCCGCGAGGGGCTGGGCTTCGACGGCTCCTCGATCCGGGGATTCCAGGCCATTCACGAGAGCGACATGCTGCTCCTGCCCGACCTGTCCACCGCTTTCGTTGATCCGGTGCTGTCGGTGCCGACGCTCTCGATCTCATGTGACATCTACGATCCGCTGACGCTGGAGCCCTACTCGCGCGACCCCCGGTTCATCGCGTTCAAGGCGGAGGAGTATCTCAAGACGACCGGCATCGCGACTACCTCATGCTGGGGACCCGAAGCCGAGTTTTTCATCTTCAACTCGGTGCGCTTCGATCAGAATGCGCACGAGGGGTACTACCACATCGATTCCGAGGAGGGCGTGTGGAACTCGGGCCGGAACGGAGTTCCGAATCTGGGGCACCGCCCGAGGCACAAGGAAGGATACTTCCCGGTGCCTCCGGTCGACCGGCTCCAGGACGTGCGCTCCAAGATCATGATGGCGCTGATCGACGCGGGCATTCCGGTCGAGGTCCAGCACCACGAGGTAGCCTCCGCCGGCCAGGCTGAGATCGACTTCCGATTTGGCACCCTGGTGCAGACGGCGGACCGGCTACTGACCTACAAGTACATCGTGAAGAACGTCTGCCACAATCTGGGGCTGACGGCCACGTTCATGCCCAAGCCGCTTTTCGGCGACAACGGCTCCGGGATGCATGTGCACCAGTCGCTCTGGAAAGGCGACAAGCCGCTGTTCTACGACGAGAACGGCTATGCCCTGCTGTCGGAAACAGCCCGTCACTACATCGGCGGACTGATCGCGCATGCCCCTGCTCTCCTGGCAATCTGCGCGCCGACCACCAACAGCTACCGGCGTCTGGTGCCCGGCTTCGAGGCTCCGGTCAACCTGATGTACTCCGCCCGGAACCGGTCGGCCATCTGCCGGATCCCCTGCTACTCGAGCAGCCCCAAGGCGCGTCGGATCGAGTTCCGGGCTCCAGACCCGACGGCCAATCCGTACCTGGCGTTCTCCGCGCTCCTCATGGCGGGTCTCGACGGCATCAAGCGCAGGATCGAACCGCCCGCGCCGATCGACGAAGACCTGTACGAGCTCCACGACGAGCGGAAGCACAGCATCAAGACCGTGCCGGGAACGCTCGCCGAGTCGGTGGCGGCACTGGAGCAGGACCACGAGTTCCTGCTCGAGGGCGACGTGTTCACCAAGGATGTGATCGACACCTGGATCAGCATGAAGCGGTCCAAGGACATCGCGCCGGTGAATCTCCGGCCGCATCCGTATGAGTTTTTCCTTTACTACGACGCGTGATTGAGTCGTGGTCACTGGTCGCTAGTCGCTGGTCGCTAGAGCGATCTCAGTGACTAGTGACTAGTGACTAGTGACCAGGGCCAAAAAACAAATGGAAATACCCGTGGACCAAATCGATAAGCCCGACACCGCCTGGATGCTGGTCTCGACCGCGCTGGTTCTGCTCATGACGCCGGCGCTGGCCTTGTTCTACGGCGGCCTGGTGCGCAACAAGAACTCGCTCAACACCATGATGATGAGCTTCGTTTCGCTCGGGGTGGTGGGCGTGACCTGGGCGGTGGCGGGATACAGCCTGGCCTTCAGTGAGGGCGGGACGCTGCTCGGCGGGCTCACCCATCTGGGATTGGAAAACGTGGGGACCGAGGCCAAGGGCACCATCCCCCACGTGCTCTTCATGGCGTATCAGGGAACCTTCGCCATCATCACCG
>DASPKB010000282.1:0-3636 GCA_035628315.1 Gemmatimonadales bacterium
TGAGTAGAGGATAGTCCCTCCCCCCCACCGCTGAAGCGGCTAGCGAGCCGAGGCCGGGCCAGGCAAACACCGCCTCGACAAAGACAGATCCGGTCACCAGAACGGGCAGCCACAGACCAAACAACGTGATCACCGGGAACAAGGCATTGCGCCAGCCGTGTCGCCAGGTCACCACGCTCTCCGGCAATCCCTTAGCGCGAGCGGTGGTGATATATGGGAGGTTCATGACCTCGAGCATGGCAGCCCGCTGATAGCGCATCGTGGCGGCTATGCTCACTATGCTGAGCGTAAACACCGGCAGGATCAGGTGCCGGAGTAAATCGATGGCGTGAACCGCGAAACCGGCATCAGGGCTCAGCAGCGGATCGTGCATGCCCGCTGCAGGGAGCAGCCGGAGCTTGATCCCAACGAGCCAGGCCAACACCAGACCGAGCCAGAAGGACGGCATGGCATAGCCTACGAGGGAGACGGTGGTCAGCCACCGATCCTCGAGACCGCCCCGGTGCACCGCCTGGCGAACTCCGAGCCACAGCCCCACAGTGAAGTTGAGGAGCAGAACACTGCCACCGAGCAGGATGGTGGCTGGAAGCCGCTCTGCCAGCAGAGCAGTCACAGGCCTGCCGTGCTCGATCGACACCCCAAGGTCACCTTGCGCCAGTCCTCGAACGAATGAGTTGAACTGCGTGAGCACCGGCTGATCCAGGCCATAGCGAGCCCGAAGCGCCACCAGCTCACCCGGGCTGACGGCGCGGCTCTCGCTCACGCGAGCGAGTGGATCGCCTGGCGCCGCTCGCATGAGGAAGAAAAGGATTGTGAGGGCGATGGCAAACGTGAGGGCCGCCTGAACCGCCCGCCGGAGTATCCAGCCCCTCACGTACCGTCCGACCACGTTCGGATCAACTGCCACGAAGACGTCGGGCTGATCGCGACGTTCAGGAATCGCCGCCGCACCGAGTAGACGTAAGAAGGAGCGTAGAGAAAAGCTGCCGGTGCATCGGCCTCGATCTGGCGCAGCACCGCTACCCACAGCTGCGCCGGATCCTTTCCTCCGCGCGCAAGAATGGCCTGGTCGAGCAGTGAATCAGTGCGTGGGTTGCAGTACTTCGCCACGTTGGTTCCTCCGGCGCAGGTCCAGCCCTGAGTGAGCCCCGACGGCGAGGGATCCTGTGACGTCCCCGCGAAATCGATGTCAAACCTGCCGCTGCTTCTGCGCTCCAGGTAGACCGGAAAGTCGAGCTGCTGCAGGTCCAGCTTGATGCCAAGTTGACGCAGCTGTTCCTGAACCAGCAGCGAAAACTGCCGTCGAATGGCGCTGGTGTTGGGCAGCGATAGCGTGAGCGTGAGCGGTTGCCCTGACCGCTCCAGGGTGCCGTCTCCGTCTGAATCACGCCACCCCGCAGCTGCCAGGAGACGTCGCGCCTCGGCCAGGTTTTGTCGCTCCGCTCGTGGCGCGTGGTGACGAATCCAGAGGATAGGCGAAACCGGGCCGTAGGGCACCACGCCGTAGGGGCCGAACACCGCCCGAGCCATGAGCTGCCGGTCGAGTCCCAGGATGATCGCGCGGCGCACCCTGATGTCCGCGAGCACCGGGTGAGATCGAGCAGTATCTCGCGGGTCTCGTTGGTTGAACAGCAGGAATCCCACGGTGGGGGAGGGTACCGGAATGATGCGGAGTGTCGGATCGGCGTTGATTCTACGGATATTTTCCAGCGGCGGTACCACGTTGTCGATGGCGTCTGCCTCTCCGCTGAGCAACAGGTTGAGCCGGGCTTCCGGATCGGCCGCAGCTCGAAAGATGACTCGCTCCAGCTTCGGCCTGCCCAGAAAAAACTTGTGGTTCGCGACCAGCTCCACGAACTGGCCGGCTACCGAGCGCGCCATCCTGTAAGGTCCACTGCCCACGGGCTGGGTGACAAAGGAGGATCGGGCGACCGCTTCCGGTGCTAGGGAATCGAGCAGATGGGCTGGAAGTGGTGCCACATGGAAGGTCGCGTCGTAGAACTGCTCCGCGTAAGGCTCTGTATAACGGAATACCACTCTTCGAATGCCCTCCGCGCTCACGGACTCGATCCGGCGCAGCAGGTCAGCCAGCCGGGGTGCTATCGCAGGGTCTTTTGCGCGTTTGATAGTAAAAACCACGTCCTTCGAGGTCACCGGAGTGCCGTCGTGCCAGCGGGCCCGCGGATCCAGGTCGAAGACCAGCGTGAGAGAATCGCGGCGAGTCCAGGAGCGGGCGAGGAGCGGTACGAAACCCCGGTCGCCTGCAGTGAGCAGGGTGGGTCCCAGGCCTGCGAGCCGGAGAAAAAGCTGGTCGGCCAATTCTAGGTTGCTAACGCTCGCGGCCGGACCTTCGATCAAGGTGGGGATCGGCAGGGTCCCCAGTTGCCCGGTCACGATGACAATGCTTCCCCGGCGGCCCGGGTTCGACTGGGAGAACCCTGGGCGGCTGGCGCAAAGCATGGCCAGTGCGACAATGATGACCGGTCGTGAAATCCAACGCGTCACCGCATCTCCGAGCAGTTGCATTGAGGCAGGGGGTCTGCGCAATGTAGCGGAGCTATCGGGCCCACGTCCACGCGGAAGATTGAAACTGTGCATAGTGGGCTGCAGCCGCCTCCAGCATCAGCGAGGGGTCGCGCACCTGATTCCAGTGCCCGGCCCATCGTGAGGCGGCACATTCGGCAATTCGGTGCGCAATGTCTTCTACCGCGAGTGGGCTGCTCCAGGAGGACTCCCCCGGTCGATCATTTTCGGTCCCCGGGCGCTGCATGAGGCCCGCCACCAGCTCCTGACTCCCGTCCAGCAGAATCGACCCGTGCTGGAGAAATGCGCTGCCCCGCCGGAGCTGCGCACTGCCCACCACCTTGCGTCCATCTGCCAGCACCTCACCACCAACAGGCTGCGAGAAACACGCGCCAGTGTCCAGAGCTGCAGTGCGCACCCTGGGGGCGAGTGAGACGGTCACACCGAGTGTTCCGAGTGCTTCAGCGAGCAAGCCGTGGATTTCCAGGTAGGCGCGGCGGAGAGATCCAAAGATTCGCCAGGGTGCCGCTACCGCATACGTCAATTCCCGCGCATGCCAGACAGCCCTGCCGCCGGTCGGCCGTCTGACAGCGTCGAGCCCTAGTCTCTGTATGCGGGCGACATCATAGGTGCTGCCGACCGGCTCATGCCGCCCGAAGGAGAGGCAGTGCGGCTCCCACTGGTAAAGCCGAAGCCAGCAGCCTCCGTCGGCCTCGGTAAGATCGAGGAGCCCCATGTCCACCGACATGTTGGCCCAGCCGGGCCGCCGCTCATCGATCCAAAATTCCCAGCGCCGATCTTCCACCGCCGTCATCCATAGGTTTCCACCGGCGGACAGCTGCATACCAGGTTCCGGTCGCCGTACGCGCTGTCGATCCGGCCTACCGTAGGCCACACCTTGTGATCGCGCATAGCCCGCGAAGGATAGGCTGCCCGCTCGCGCGGGTAGGGCCGGTCCCAGCTGTCGGAGATGACCTGCTCGAGAATATGAGGAGCGTTGGTTAGCAGATTGTTGCCGCGATCGGCACGCCCCTCTTCAATTTCCCGGATCTCTTCCCTGATGGAGATCATCGCGTCGCAGAAGCGATCCAACTCCTCCTTCGATTCGCTCTC
>DASPKB010000283.1:0-2176 GCA_035628315.1 Gemmatimonadales bacterium
TTCTCGGTGCAGACCGCGGAAAAGGTGTATCTCACCTTCCAGCTGGAGGTGCGCAACAAGGGCGGGCACAGCTCCGTGCCGGAGAAGGACAACGCCATCTACCGCTTGAGCGACGGGATCACCCGGCTGGCCCGGTTCGAGTTTCCGGTACGGCTCAACGAAACCACCCGCGCGGCACTGACTCAGGGCGCCGCCACGCAGCCGCCGCAGCTTGCCGCCGACATGCGGGCCGTCGCGCGGAGCGGCGACGCGGCGGCGGCCCGTCGCTTGTCGGCTGCAGCTCCGTACTACAACGCACTGGTTCGGACTACCTGCGTGGCGACTCGTCTTTTCGCCGGCCATGCCGACAATGCGCTTCCCCAGCTGGCCCGGGCCACGGTGAACTGCCGGCTCCTCCCCGATCATTCACCCGATACGGCGGAGGCAACGCTCCGGCGGGTCCTGGCGGACACCGCCATTCACATCAGACGGGACCGGCCTCCGACGTTGAGCCCGGCCTCGCCACTCCGGCCTGATGTAATGCAGCCGGTCACCGCACTGGCGAAGAAGATGTGGCCCGGCGCCGTGGTGGTGCCGGAGATGTCCACTGGTGCGACCGATGGATTATACGTGCGGAACGCAGGAATCCCGGTTTACGGGGTTGCCGCGGTGTTCGAGCGGATCGACGACATCCGGGCCCACGGCCGGGACGAGCGGATTGGGGTGAAGGCCTACCACGACGCCGCCAAGTACTGGTATGAGCTGGTGAAGACGCTGGCCGCCCGGCAGGAGACCTGATGAGATAGGCGGACCTCCAGAGCCGTTTCGCGGCTTTCGGAGGTCCCATCGCAACTTCCGGAATTTTTCGCGGGTTTTCCGGCGGGCGATTGCGGCTTCCAACGTGCAGTCGTCAGGTCCAGAAGTTTATTGCGGCCTACCAGAGTCGAATCGCGAGTTTCCACCGCGCGATCGACCCCGTCCAGAGCTACTTCGCGTCTTTCCGACGCCCAATCACGCCTTCCCAACAAATCAATCGCGACATCCAGAATCTCTTGCGGCGTTCTAAGCTTCAATCAGCGATTTCGGCCGCGATTTCGCTGCGACAAGAGCTATGTCGTCGCTTCCCGATGGGCAATCGAGCATTTCGGGACTCCGAAGGTTTCCTCTGGAAGAGCAAACGCCCAGCACTTTTGATTTTCGGATCGTCTTCAGTCGAGAAAGCGACGGCATTCCCGGTTTCGCGGCCTCTTCTGCCGTGAACGCGTCGCGTCGGAGGGCTTACGTGTCGTCTGGCCGCCGAGAGGACTCAAGAACTGACCGGCAGGTGCCGAGAATGGGGCAGCAGCTCCAGAGAGGGGCTCGTCTAACGCCTATCCTGCCAGGAGTAGCCATGCACCTGACGTTCGCCCGCGGCACACTGACCGTTCTCGTCGTCGGTATCTTCTCCCGAATCAGCCCTGCCCCGAAGCCGGTCGTCGCCCAGATCGAGCCGCCTCGCTCAGTGGGCACTCCGCTCACCGAAGTTGCCAAGCTCTATACAGGGCCGGGTCTGGCCGACAAGATAGAAGGTCGCCTCCGGCTGGATACCGACGCTACGCTCACTCCGGGCGTTCGCCGCCTGATCCGGATGCATCTATCGCAGGATAGCTGATTGAGTGGTGGACCAGTGGTAGGAGGCGCAGCAATCCGTGTCCGGCCGGGTGCGTAACGCACCTTCGGCGAGTCGAGTCATTGGACGGCGGAACGAGCTGACGTTCCGGCTGAAGAACCAGGTGCGACGGCTGAAGCAGCAGGCCGACCCACGCCTGCTCGTCTTTGCAGGCCTGCTGCTCGCACTCGACCTGTTCTTTGTGACCGTCTTTTCGATCTACCGGCTGAACACAGTGTTGGACAGCGACGGGACTCCCAGCCTCGGGAGCGGCTGGCAGGTTGGCCGGGATTGGAGCTACGCAGAGGTATTGGGCTATTCAAAGCTGCTGATCGTTGTTACTACCCTCGCTTCCATTCCCGCGAGACTGAAGCGACCGGTTTATCCGGGCCTGGCTTTGGTCTTCACCGTCGTGCTCCTGGATGATGCGTTGCGGCTGCATGAGCGCTGGGGCGGCACCGTCGCGAGTGCGCTCGCACTGCCGTATTCTGCCCTGGGTGAGTTGATGGTATGGGCGGGCTTTGGCCTCTGTCTGTTGACCCTTATGTA
>DASPKB010000284.1:0-8248 GCA_035628315.1 Gemmatimonadales bacterium
GGCCGCACCCACCTCCGTCGGCGCCTGAGCGGCGTACCGGAAGTCGGAGATCAGGATCGTCGCGTCCGCCCGCACCACCAGCAATGCGGCCGAGCCGGTGAATCCGGTGAGATAGCGGATGTTCGGCAGGTGGGTGATGACCAGCTCATCCAGCCCCTCTGCCGTCAGCGCTCCTCTCAGCGCATCCTGCCGCTCCGCCCTGCGGTCAGCGGCCACGCAGGCGGCCCACGAGCGCCTGGAAGCCCAGGAGATAACTCTGGGGCCCGAACCCGGTCACCATCCCGAGTGCCAGGTCCGCAATCATGGAACGTCGGCGCTCGGGCTCTCGAGCGAAGATGTTGGACAGATGCACCTCGACGAACGGGACCTGAACCGCGAGCAGTGCATCCCGCAGTGCGAGACTCGAGTGGGTGAGCGCCGCTGCATTGATCAACGCACCATCCGTGCCCGGCCGGAGGCGCTGGACAGCGTCCACCAGCTCGCCCTCATGGTTGGTCTGAAACCAGTCGAGCTGCACTCCGAGCGGGGAGGCGGCCTCGCGAACCATGGTCTCGATCTCGCTCAGCGTCGCCCGCCCATACAGCTCCGGTTCCCGTTGCCCCAGCAGGTTGAGATTGGGGCCGTTGAGTACCGCAATGCGCATTCAGCGCTTGAGGTTTTGCAACCAGGACTGGAACTGATCGAGATCGTCCTTGCCGGCCTCGCCCGGATTCTTTGTCGGCCCGGATCCTCCGGCTGCTGCTCCAAAGAAGTCATCGAATGACACCGGATCCGCCGACGCGGCGGCAGCCGGCACAGCTGCCGAGGGCGGTGCGGTCTGGCCGGCAGGATCTGCAGTGGGTCGAGCGGTTTCCGACCCTGCCGGTGTAGGCGCCCTGCCGTCCTGCTGAGCATCCGGTGATGGAGTGGCGGTAGCGCCGCCTGGAGGGCGAGCACTCAGCAGGGCCTGGAAGAAGGCGGTCACTGACTGGCCTCGGGTTTCCCTTACTGAGTAGGATCGTCCCGCGGGTACAGGAGGCCGAGCCGGAGCACCTGATGGAGAAGGCGCAGTCGGTGCCCTTAGTGGAGGAGGCGGTGCCGCGGCCACTGATGGTGAAGGCGTGGGTGGCGGCGGCTTCAGAGTGAGCTCGGTGAGCTCCGGAGCTGGCGCCGCTTCCATGAATTCTTCCGCTGCATTGGGGACCCGGAACTCAGCGGAACCCGAGCTTTGGAGCTCTACCTCGCCTGCCGTTTCCACTTCGAGCCGCTCAGGGGCCTCTACCGTCCCGAATTCCTGGGCCAGCTCCGGGTGGAGGTGATATCCACCTTCCTTGGGAGGAACAAATTCTTGACTGATGAGTCCCTCGACTTGCGCCGGCTCGGCTGTCTCCTCTTTCCGCACGGTTTTAGGCTCAGGAGCCTGCGACACCGGCTCGGCGCGAGGGGGTGACTGGCTCGTGTCCAAAAACTGGAGCGGCGGCGATGCCGCAGGCACCTCAACCGGCTCATTACTTACGGCCTGCCCGGCAGGCTCAGCGTTCGAGACGGTGAGATCCCGTGGACCCGGCTCCTCGACTTTGACCTCCTGTCCCGGCTTCTCCACCGCAGCAGTTGGAGACTGAGCCGGCGCGGGAGCTACGGGTGCCGGAGGCTCAGAAGGGGAGACCGATGAGGCAGGCGCTTCGGCTTTGGACCCTTCCAATCGGGCCAGGTGTTCGCGCGCGTCCTCGTTGCTCCGGTCTATCGAGATCAGCCGCTTTAACCAGCGCTGTGCCTCGGCTGTTCGCCCCAGGCGCTCGCTGAGCTCAGCCAACGACTTCAGCGCAATGACGTTCTCGTCATCCAACCGAAGCACGTGGGAAAAGGCGGCTTCGGCCGCCGGCAGATCGCCCTGATCCCAGTGACAGCGCCCGAGGACAATACTGGCGGGAATGTAGTTCGGATGAAGCTCCAGACCGCTCTTCAGCAACTCGAGAGCGCGAGGTATGTCGCCGTTTTTCCGATGGACCTCCGCAAGTGGGGCGAAGGTGAGGCCCTGAGGGTTCTCGGCGTACCGGCGCTCCAGCTTTTCTATTTCGGTCGTGGCCATCAGGTCCCGAGATCTTCGAGGTCAGCACTGTTGGGGGATCGCTTCTAGGCTTGCGGGAAGTACGTGAGAGTAGTGGGCGACACCCCCCATGTCAACTGCTAAGCGGAACAGCGGCTTGAGGTTCTGCGTCGGCCGGCTTAAGCTTCGCCCGGACAAGAAAACCATTCGGTTGGAGCCTCGGATCAGCTATGCAAGCATTTCGGAATGCCGCCAAGCCACTGATGGTGGTGGTGGCCATCACGTTTTTCGCCTGGTTGGTGCTGGACCTCAGCGGCATCACGGGTGGCGCGGGATTGCTCACCCAGACCTCAGTCGGCAAGGTCAACGGGCAGAGCATCGACGCTCGGACCTACCAGAACATCGTCCAGCAATCGATCGACGCCCGTCAGCGGCAGAGCCCGGCGGCGATGGGCCTGGAGGATTATCAGCAGGTGCGCGATGAAGTCTGGGACCAGATCGTCCAGAACAGCGTGCTCGACGCGGAGTACCGCCGGCGGGACATCACGGTAACCGAGGACGAGGTAGTGCAGGCGATTCGCACGTCCCCGCTTCCCGAGTTCCGCAATGTTCCCGAGTTCCAGACCGACAGCCAGTTCGATATCAACAAGTACCAGCGCTGGCTTACGTCCAGTGTGGCGCAGCAATACCTCCCCAGTCTCGAGGCGCAGTATCGGGAGGAGCTCCAGCGGGTCAAGCTGCTGCAACAGGTCACTTCCGACATCTACCTCTCCGATGCCGCCCTTTGGGAGCACTATCGCGACGAGAACGAGACCGTCAAAATCGGACTCACCGCGATCATTCCGCGCAACGCAGTGCCGGATTCCACTATCAAGGTTTCCGACGCCGAGGTGGCAGCATACTACAAGAGCCACCAAAAAGATTTTGAGCGCCCCAAGACTGCCTTTCTGAGCTACGTTGCGCTGCCGCGGCTGGCTACGGCGGCCGACACGGCAGCAATACGGGCCCGGGCAGACACGGTAAGGCAGGAGCTCGTGAATGGCGCCCCATTCGCCGAGGTTGCCCAGCGGGAGTCCGCGGACAGCGCTAGCGCCGTCAAGGGCGGGGACCTGGGGGAATGGACCCGGGGTTCAATGGATCCGGCGTTTGATTCGGCTGCATTCAGCCTACCGCTTCGGACCGTCTCCAAGCCGGTGCTGTCGCAGTTCGGGTTCCACCTGATCGAGATCACCAGCCGGAAGGGTAACAAGGCAAAGGGTCGTCACATCCTGTTTCCTATCGAGGTCACAGGTGCCCACCGGGATCAGTTGGACGCCCAGGCTGATACCCTGGAGCAGGTCGGGGCGGAGCGTACCGATCCAGCGGCACTCGACACTGTGGCTCGGGCCCTGAAGCTACGGATCGGCAGGACGGCACCCGTGCAGCAGGGCACCAAAGTTCAGGTCGGAAATCTGGTGGTACCCGATGCAGGTGTCTGGGCTTTCCAGTCGAAACCCGGCGCCACCAGCCCGGTTATCGAGACCTCGTTCGCCTATTACCTGTTCCGGCTGGACAGCCTGCACGAGGCTGGGGTACCGCCACTCAGCGAGATTCGGCCTACTGTGGTATCCGCGGTGCGAGATGACAAGAAGTGGAGTGCCGCCCGGGAGCTGGCGAAAGCCTACCTGAAACGGCTGGAAGGTGGCAGCAGCATGAGCCAGGCTGCAACGGCGATGAAGCTGGCGCACAGGGAGTTCGGACCCTTCAGCCGAATCAATCCGCCGCTCACCAACCCCGTTGTAGTGGGAGCAGCGTTCGGTCTGAAGAAGGGGGAACGGAGCGGTATCCTAGATACAAAGGACGGGATCTACGTCATCGAGGTGCTCGATAGGGTCAAAGCCGACTCAGCAAAGTTCACCAAGGAGCTCGACGAGTACCGCGCCCGCTCGATCAATGCTGCGAAGCAGGAGCGGGTTCGGAACTTCCTGACCGCTCTGCGGAAGAGCGCCAAAGTGGTCGATAACCGCGACAAGGTGCTGCAACAGCAGACCGGGACGCCGCCGCCTCAGCCACCAGTTATTTAGCGGGTTGGTGAGTAAGCAGGTAAGCGAGTAAGACGGTAAGTGACTATGGAAAGGGCGAGAGGATGCCATCCTCTCGCCCTCTCTTTCTGCCTATTAGTTACCAGCCAGCCTACCAGCCAGCCGCTTACCCACCGAGCCGCTTACCCGCCCTACTGCGACAGCCGCTTCGGCTCACCGGTGGTGGGACTGGGCTGGGAGTTCTCAGGCGAACGCGGCGGCAGGTTGCCCCGCTGTTCGTCGCCCATAATCGCGTCCTGGGTGTCAGAGATGCTGCGCTTGAATTCCCGAATTCCCTTGCCGATCGAGGAGCCTACTTCCGGCAGTCGCTTGGCGCCGAACAGCAGCAGCACGACTAACAGGATCAGCAGTATCTCCCACATGCCGATGTTTGCCACAGGTCCCCCTAGAAGAGCGAACGCGCGATCAGATATGCGATCAGGACGCCGACCAGGCTCAGGATGGACACGTGCAGCCCGACGGGACCCAGAGTGAAGTCTATCACCAGAAGATTCATCGAGACAGGCCCAAACGTGGGTGTCCAGGTGCTGGTGAGGAAGGTTCTGGCTGCGCTGTCTGGGAGGGTCTGCCGGAAGAGAGCGGTAAGGGCTCCACCTACGATGAAGCCGACGATCAGGACGCCGACATAGAACCGGGGGCGATGGGGACCAGTAGGCATCAGCGCCTTCGATCTATGACGTAAGTGATGCTCGCCCTCAGGGCGTCACGGGCCGCTGATGGGGAGAGAAGGTCGAGCTCGGAATCGGCCTGCTGAGCTAACCGAAGTGCCCGTTCGCGGGCGTACTCCATGCCTCCGGCCGCAGTTACCGCAGCGATAACCTCCTCAATCTGGGTATCACTCGGCTCTGGTGAATGGAGCAAACGGGAGACCGCGCGCCGATCGGAATCACCCATCCGCGGCAACGCGGCTATCAGCGGGAGAGTGACCTTGTGCTCCCGTAGATCGGAGCCGAAGGGCTTGCCGGTTACCGTGGCGTCCTCCGTGTAGTCCAGCAGATCGTCGACTATCTGAAATGCCATGCCAAGCGCCTCACCGAACCGCCGAAGAGCATCGCGCTCCTCCGGGGAGGCCTCGAGGGCGCCAATCTCGCAGGCACCGGAAACCAGGGAGGCGGTCTTGGCCCGGATCAAGAGGTCGTACTGCTCCTCGGAGAACTCCAGGGGATCGTGAGCCAGCAGCTGCCGCATCTCGCCGACCGTCATCTCATTGGTGACCCGGCTCAGCACCCGCAGTGGCTCGAGATCATTCAGGTTCACCAACTCAATCACCGCACGGGAGTAGAGGTAGTCTCCCATGATGACCGAAACCTGGTGGCTGAAGAGGGAGTTGATGGTCGGCATCCCGCGGCGTAGCACCGAGTGGTCTACCGAATCATCATGCACCAGCGTTGCCAGGTGGATCAGTTCGACGACTGCCCCGAGAACAATAGACTGCTGCGCCCGGCCTCCGCTGGCCTCTTCGGCCAGGAGCAGGAGGGTCGGCCGGAACATCTTTCCCTGCATTTGGAACAGATGGGCATTAACCTGGGCGATCAGCCCAAAATCGGCTTCGACGATGCGGCGGAGCTCCTGCTGTACCTGGTCCAGCCGAGGCCGCAAAGGGCGCTGAAGCTCGGCCAATGAGATTGGTGCGGTCTGGTGAGTCACTGTCTTCGTCCGGCGGTGAGGCGGTGAATCCGCTCGCTGAGATCCATGAACCGAATATCCACTGCCACTGCACGCTCATAGCTCGCCACCGCATCCGCCTTCTTGCCCAATGCTTCGGAGGCGCGCCCCAGCCAGTATAGCAAGCCGATCTTCGCATCATCCGGGCCCTCCAGGCCCTCGACGGCGCGCCGCAGCACCGACTCGCACACGGCATACTGCCCCTTCTCGAAGAAGGCCATCCCCAGCGCCTCCGAGGTACGGAGTCTGCCGTCGGCGGCTCGCAGCGCCTTCTGGAATTCCGCGATCGCCTCGTCCAGCAGTCCCATCTCCTTGAACGCGACGCCGAGGTCGTAGTGGGACTGGTAGTCATCCGACTCGAGGTTCTCATCTATGCCACGCTTGAACTGCTCCAGAATCTCGTGGAACTCACGCTGTTCATCCTGTCCCTGAGGATCGCGGCGATTTACCCGCATCCGGGTATCGCGATCCCGCCGGGTGTGTTCTTCCCTGAGCATGGACCCGAGATCTACGAAATCGTCACCCGACACAGACGCTGCGGCAGGCTGCGGCTTGCCTTTGGGTTCCGCCGAAGCCGGCTGCTGGACGGGACCCTTGGGCGAGCTCGACGCAGGTGGGGCCGGGGTCTTGGAGCTGGCTCGGGTCTCAGGTTTCGGCGGAGGTGCCGCCTTCGCCGGAGGCGACTTAGGAGCAGCAGGCGCAGGTGAACCACCTACTTTGGCCAGGGCCGCAGCCGCGCGGGCATTGCCGGGGTCGTGTTCGATAACCCGCCCGTAAACCGCTGCCGCCTTATCGAGTGCGCCGGAGCTGGCCAGGGCATCCCCCAGACCAAGATAGGCTTCGAGCAACGGCCCTCGATCACCCGTCCGGTAAGCCAGCTCTACCCGCTTTTGATGGTGCCCGATACTATCGGGCGCGAGTTTCACCAGCCGGGTGGCGATCTCCGAAGCTCGAGCCCAGTCCTGCCGATCCTCATACCCCGCGAGAGCCAGCTCCAGCTCCTCGGCGACCCGATCGGTCTCCCCGATCGACGCGAGTTTCTCGGCCAGAGCCAGGTGGACATCCGGGTTTTCGGGATCGTCGAGAACCCGGTTCTCTAGATCAGCCAGCGACTCATTCCCCCGAGGCTCTGGAACGACGAGCGGCAACCCACCGGCAGGCATCGAAAGATCGAGTGGATCAGGCTCGATCACGGTGGACATATCGGTTCCAAGATTGAAACCGGTATCCGTGTCCGGGAGAGACACGATTAAATCGTCCGGAAAGTCGAGTGGACTACGTTCCGGCTCCACCGTGAAATCGAGAGAGGCGCTCTCATGGTTGACGAATCCGCCGCCAAGCGAAGTGCCCTCCATCCCCTCCAGACTCATTGGCTGGAAATCGAGGCTCGATGACTCGGCACCACGCTGGATCTCGAGCGGCGCCTCTAGATCGGGCAAAGGTTCGACCGAGTCGCCCATCCGTTCAATGCCGAGGAGCGCGTCAGCACCAATGTCTGTTGTGCCGGATACCAGAGGTTCGATGATGAGATCACCCGCCAGTGGAGTCGGGGCGTTCGCCTGGGGCTCGTTGCCGAGCAGCCCTTCCGGTGTCGTCGGATCCGGAAACTCATGCGGCAGCGGCTCCTGAACCGATAGAGGCGGGGGATCGGGCGCAGGACGGGTGGGCTCCTTGGCGTTTCGGGCGTACGCCTGCCCTTTGTTGGGGCTGGTCGGCACGTCCACCCCGGTGTCCAGAAAGATCAGGTCGCCCCGTCGGGGTGACGACGGCGCTGCCGCCGCTGGTGGTGGCGCCTGATGGTCTACCTCGATCCCCTGGAGCCGCTCTCGAGTTTTTCTTGCTCCGCTCTTGTCCCCAGCCGCTTCGAGATCCTGGGCCATCTTCTCCAGCTGCTCACGCGCTTCCTCGCCCCGGGAGGTGGCTCGCAGCAGATCGACCAGCATGCTCCGGATTTCTTGACTGCCGGAGAACTGGTCTGCAAACAGCTTGACCGCCTGAAACGCCTGATCCAGCTGCCCCAGTGCGTTCATCCGTTCCAGGAACTCGATCAGGTTCCGTTTGGCTTCGCTGACGACGTTCTTACGAGCGTGGAGCTGGCAGAGCTTTAGGTAGGTCTGGGTACGGCCGGGATTCACCCGTAGAATCTTGCCGCAGAGGGCGATGGCGTTGTTGAAGAAGCCCTGGTCGGCGTACAGGTCCACTGCGCGCTCGTACGACCGAACCGCCTCGCCGGTGTCGTTGATCTTGAGGTAGAGGTCCCCAACCCGGTTGTACAGGGACAAGTCCGGGCTGGTTTCGGCCCCCGACTCCGCCTGTTGTATCGCCTTGAGGTAGACCTCTATGGCCTTTCGCCAATCCTCCTTCTGCTCAAGCTTGCGCGCCGTATCCTTCAGCTTTTCCAGATTCATGCGGCTCGGGCTGAGAAGGGGAATTGAGGATAAGATTTGGAGTGAGCGAAAGATACCGGGCGGCCATA
>DASPKB010000285.1:0-5352 GCA_035628315.1 Gemmatimonadales bacterium
GCGCATTACTTCGTCGAACTTCTTGGCGTAGTCACGGTCCTTGATTGCAGGCTCGACGACGTAGCGCTCGACCTTGCCATCGTTGCGAACCCAGAAGGTCACGTTCAGAGACGTGCCGCGAAGTTCCTTGGGCGGATTGTCGAACGGGAAAGCCATGTCCCGCGGCTCGGGCGGGCGTGCTCGCCCTCCTTCTCCTCCGGGCCCGGTGCCATTTCCTCCGCCCGCCGCTTCACCATTGCCGGGTCCCGGTTGACCACCGCCGCTCGTGCCGGGGGCAGTCCCGCGCGCAGCTCCGCTGTCTGCACTGGCGATGGCCCGAGTGCTGGGCGGAGCAACTGTGTCCTGCGGGGGCGGCGTCACTGCTTCGGGCTGCTCTGGTGCCCGCACCGGGACTTCCACCCGGCGGGGAGGAGGAACCGCTTTTATGACCTTCGGAAGCGGTGGCGGCTCCGTCCTGGGCATCGGAGGGAGGGTAATATACGCCACGCGGGAGCCCCCGCCACCGCCACCGCCGCCGCTGTTTTGGCCGGGCGCAGGCAGGCCGGGTGCCAGTGTTCGGCTCCAGAGCCTCTCGCCACCGGTCACCAGCAGCACCACCAGCACCGCGTGGATTCCCAGCGATACACCCAGTCCCAGGTAGCGGCGCGGGGGAGTTGGTGGCCTGAGAGTGAGTGGAACCGGCGGACGCGTGTTGGCCTCGCTAGATAGAACAGGCGGGATGGTAGAAGGGGAAGGACAGATCCCCGACTTAGTATCAAACATAACCGAGAGACGCACTCGCCCCGGCCGAATACACGCGCGGGGGCCCGATGGACCCCCGCGCTTCCCTGGTCTACGACTTTCTTACTGCGGCCGCGCCTGCTGCTGCCCAGCCGGTCGATCCGCTTCCCGGGGAGTGAACCCGATGATCTGGACTCCGGCACCGCGCGCGACGTCCATCGCCTCGATCACGTCCTGGTAGATCCGGTTGCCGCCCGCCTTGATGAAGAGAAGCTTCGCGGGGCGCTGGTCGTAGATCGCGTGGATCTGCGTGTCCAGCTGGTCTTTCGGAACCGGCTGCCCGTTGATCTGGTAGCCGCCATCATTGGTAAGCTCGAGCACGATCTGACTCGGTGGCGGCCGGTTGGTCATCGGCGTGTCCGGCGGCGGCACCTGAACATCCAGCGCCATCCGGGACAGCGGCTGGGTAATCATGAAGATGATCAGCAGCACCAGCAGAATGTCGATCATCGGCACCACGTTGGGCTCGGACGTCAGCGCTCCACGGGCATCTCCACCTCCGCCGGCCATCTCAGTCCTCCTCCCTCTGGTTCGGATCGAACAGGCCGCTGGTTCTGGGCTCCGTGATGGCAGCCATCACCCGTACGCCTGCTTTCCGTGCCGTCTCGACTGCCTCCTGCACTTTCGAATACTTCAGCTGGTTGTCCGCCTTGAAATAGAGGATCTTGTCCTCGGTACGGCTGGCAAAGCGCGACCGGAGCTGGTCCTCCAGCGTTCCACCCGGGATCGGCCGGCCGTCGAGGAAGTAGTTGCCCGCCTGATCGATGCCGAGCACCACTTCGTTCTCGCCTTCAGGCCGCGGATCGAGGTTCTTCCCCTTGGGGAGGGTGGCCTTGAACCCGGCGGCGATCAGCGGTGTCACGATCATGAAGATGATCAGCAGCACCAGCATGATGTCGATCATCGGAACCACGTTGGGCTCGGACTTGACCGAGGTCTGCCCTGCCCCGCCAACTGACATAGCCATCGCTTACCTCCTGACTCGAGCGGAGAAGAGCTCAGCCATGCACGTGGCCGGTTCCGGTGACGGCCTTCTGGGCCTGGAACTCTTTCGTAAAGATCGAGCGGCCGAACTCGCTGCCGACGCTCTTGATGAGGTAGTCGATCAGCTCCTTGGAGGTGTAGGTCATCTCCACCGTGAGGTTCTCGATCTTGGTCGTGAAGTAGTTGTACGCCCACACCGCGGGAATGGCCACCAGCAGACCGAAAGCGGTCGTGATGAGCGCTTCCGCGATACCGGCGGAGATGCCGGCGAGTCCGCCCGACGCTCCCTGGGCCGCCATGCCGGTGAAGGCGTTCACGATACCCATCGTGGTACCGAGCAAGCCGACGAACGGGGCGGTAGACCCGACCGTAGCGAGGATGCCGATGCCGCGCTTGAAGTCGGCCAGCGTGATCAGCATCTGGCGTTCCACCGCCCGCTCGGCCGAGTTGATGTCGGCAGCGGTGATGGTTGCCCGGTCCCGCAGAAGAGGCTTGACCTCGGAGAGCGCTTCACCCACAACCCGCGCGACGTGGCTCTTCTTGTTCTTCTCGGCCAGCGTAATCGCCTGGTCCAGGTTCTCTTCCTGGATGGCGCGGGAGAACTGAGGAGCGAACTTCCGCGTCTCGGCCTGGGCCCGCTGGAACTGGATGAACTTCGAGATCATGATGGTCAGCGACCAGATGGACATCAACGCCAGGATGACCACGATGCCCTTGGCGAAATAACCCATCTGATCCCAGAGATGGAGAAGATCTACACTCATGTTGTCGTGCCTCCAGGGGGAACGGAGCTATTGCTGCTTGAACGCGATGGCCTGCTGCACTAACTGACGGACCGGACGGCCCTTGAACTTCGCCGGCTTGAAGACGCTCTTGAGGATGGTCTCCTTGGCCGGCTCCGCAAACGCCGGGTGCGTCGTCTTCACCACCTTGAAGGACGACGGTTCGGTGTGGCCGGTGGTGTCCACGATGAACTGCACTTCCACCCGGCCAGTAATTCCCGCGCTGGCCAGCACCGGCGGATAGCGCGGCTGCGGCTGCGAGATGACCTGCACCGGGTCATCCAGCTGAGCCTCGAGGAACACCTCGCCGGTCACCGGTCCGGTGCCGCCCTCGATACCCGAGCCGATGCCGCCTTCCACGCCCTTGCCGGTGAAGTCCTTCGGATCGAAGGGCTTCTCGTTCAGGTCGATGGGCGGGATGTCCTTGGGGATATCCGTTGGCGCCACCACCGTCTGAAAACCCTTCGGGGGCGGGTTCGCCGCGACCACCACGTCCGGTGGGGGCTGTTCGGGTGGAGGCTTCGGTGGCTCCGGCGGTTTCAGGAACACCATGGTGGTGTCGACCGGCCGGTTGCTGATGGTCTCGGCCACACCCTGGGTTGCCTTGACGGCGCCCACGATGAGCAGGACGTGCAGCACCAGGGACATGAGCGTCTGGCCCAGTGTCCGCTGCTTCTTCTGGTTGGATTCGATCAGGTTCTCGAACACGCTACTGCCTCCAGGGGGGAGGGTGATCGTGCCCGGAAAAAGTAAGGCGCACAGAAAACGGCTGCTTTGCCCACAGATGTCAATTCGATTACAACCGGATTAGCGAATTCGAATTCGGCACGTCTGCGGGCAGACACAAGCCTATCCCCTGCCACCGCGCTTCCCCGTGATCTGACTCACACGGCTACCGGCCTATGTTACTCCCGGCCGAACTTTTGGCAAGCAAGGGCCTCCCGTACCGTGCCGCGCACCTTTGGTTACAAGTCTCCCTACCACGCCACGCACCCTGCAGAATGCCAATTCACCACAAAGGCACAAAGGACACAAAGGATTTGGGCGGCGACGGCACTTTCGACATCGTGGGAGCGGCCATCGAAGTCCTCAAAGACAAGTCGCACTTTCGGTGGAGTACCGCGGGGTTCAGTTGAATTGCGGCTATCGACTGGATCTCGTGGTGAACCGATCAGTAATTGTCGAAGTGAAAGCGATGCGTCAGGTGCTTCCCATTCATAAAGCTCAGCTTTTGACGTACCTCAAGTCAGGGGGTTACCGGCTGGGCCTGCTGATCAATTTCAACGTTGAAGTCCTACGAAATGGCCTGCACCGAATCATCAATGCCTTTGTGGTAAACAATCTAGGGCGCCCGCGGCTTCGGCAGTTTTACCGTGAACACCGATCCGCGGCCGGGCCGGCTTTGCACGGTGATGGTGCCGCCGTGCGCCTCGGCGATCCACTTGGTGATGGCGAGGCCGAGTCCGGTGCCCGGGCGGTCGCCGGTACGGGAGCGCGCCTGGTCCGCCCGCCAGAAGCGCTCGAAGATGTGCGGCAGGTCGCCGGGGGCGATGCCAATACCCGTGTCGCGGACGGTAAAGACCACGGAATCGTCAGTTTCCTCGAGCGCGAGCGAGACGCTGCCGCCGCTCGGAGTGTACTTGATGGCGTTGGTCACCATGTTGAGCAGCATCTCCCGGATCCGATACTGATCGACTGCCAGCAGCACGGGCCTGTCCGGCATCTTGTGCTCGGCGGTAACGCCGGCGTTCTCGCCCAGCATACCCGCCGTCTCCCCCACATCCGCCACGATCTCGCGCAAGTCGCTCACCTCGATGGCCAGCGGAGCCCGGCCCTCATCCGCCCGGGCCAGGGTCAGCAGGTTCTCCACCATCTCGGTCATCTGATTGATCTGCGCCAGCGTCTCGTCCAGCGACTGGATGATCTCAGGTGGCGTGCCCGGGTGAACGAGAGCACGCTCCACCCCGGCGCGAAGCACCATGAGCGGCGTCTTGAGCTCGTGGCTCGCATCGGCGGTGAAGCGATGCAGGCTGCCGAAACTCTGCTCCAGCCGGGCAAGCATGCCGTTGACGGTGACGGCGAGGCGGGAGACCTCGTCGCCGGAGAGTGGGACGGCGAGTCTGCGATGCAGGCTGGTGCCGTCCGAAATAGCGTCGACCTCATCCATAATTCCCTGCACCGGCCGGAGACTGGTGCCCGCCAGCCAGTAACCCAGCAGCCCCGCGCCCACCAGAATGACCGGCGCTATGAGCAGCATGGAGCGGAGGAGATCGGCAGGGCCGAAGGATGCCTGCCGCGTCGCCGTGGCCACCAGGAGTCCTCCGATTGCAGGGCCCGCATCGGTTATCGGTGTCACCAGATAGCGGACGTCGCCAACCGGATCGCCCAGCGGCAGCACTCCCGAGTGCCGGGTCAGCGGCAGGGTGTCGAGTGGCGCGGTGAGCCGCTCCAGAGCGGCGGCATCCAGCGTCCGTGCCATGTCGGAAAGCCCGAGAACGCCGCCGGCGGTATCGGCGACGATCAGATAGTCGCGTGCGGCTTCGAGGTAGGGACTGATGCCGGGGTCGAGTGCCGGGCGCAGGTTGGAGGTGGTCACGATCCGGCCGAGCACCCGGTACGACTGGGCCAGCCAGCGATGCGCCAGATCGGCCTCGAGGGTGAGACGCTGGTCCAGCTCCCGGAAGCTGGCCTGCTTTCGCTGCAGATACAGCGCTGTCCCGAACCCCAGCACCGACACCGCAAGCGCCACCGTGTACCAGAAGGTGAGCCGCCGGCGGATGGTGGCCATGTCAGGCCTTCACAACGT
>DASPKB010000286.1:0-2781 GCA_035628315.1 Gemmatimonadales bacterium
GCCGCGAGCAGAAGTCCTTTGAAGGGGGACGGCAACACGTCCACCATGACTCTGACGTATCCCTCCTCGGGGTTGTCCAGACCGGGGTAACGAATCAGTGCGACGAAGCCGACGAGAATCCAGGGCCACGGACGCAGCGCATAGTGCGCGATAGTGAACCAGAGGGTGGCGAGCAGCCCGTGCCGCTCATCTTTAGCGGAGAGGATCCGTTGAACCACATACCCGCCGCCGCCCGGCTCCTGCCCGGGATACCATGCGGCCCACCACTGGACACAGAGGAAAATCAGGAGAGTAGAGAGCGGGAGCCACGCCTGATCCATCGGGGGGAGCACGCCGAAGGCGGCGTCGGCCGACCCGAAATGCCGGGCGGACTGTGCGACGAGCGCGTCCAAGCCACCGACCGACTCCACCGCCAGCACTGCCAGCAGGATCGTGCCGCCCATTGCCACCACGAACTGGAATGCGTCGGTGACGATGACACCCCAGAGCCCGGAGAACACGCTATAGAGCGCGGTCACGCCGAACAGCAGGACGGCCGCGATCCAGGGGTTCACCTGCAGGGTCACTTCCAGGATGGTGACCATAGCCCGCGTCACCCAGCCCATGATGATCAGGTTGATCGGAATCGCGAGGTACAGCGCTCGAAATCCCCTGAGCACCGCGGCTGGCCGGCCACCGTAGCGCAGCTCCGCAAACTCCACATCAGTGAGCACGCCGGCCCGGCGCCACAGCCGGGCAAAGAAAAACACCGTCAGCACGCCGGAGAAGGCGCCGTTCCACCAGAGCCAGTTTCCGGCGACGCCGTACTTCGCCACGAAGCCCGCTACGGCAAGCGGCGTATCGGCGGCAAACGTCGTCGCTACCATCGAAGTTCCGGCCAGCCACCAGGGCAACGAGCGTCCGCTCACGAAGTAATCGGACAGGGATCGGCTGGCTCTACGCGTGTAGGCCAGGCCTATGCCGGCCGAGATCACGAAGTAGAGCGCAACGATGAGCCAGTCGGAGAAGTGGAGATTCATCGAGCGTCCTCGGAGAGGGTGGCGACGACCAGATCAGCCAGGACGGCGCGGAGTGGAGCCCAACGCGGATTGTTCCGGGTCGGATTGACCCGGTTACTGAGGATGACGATGCCGAGCCTGCGTTCCGGGTCGATCCACAGCGAGGTACCGGTAAAGCCGGTGTGACCGAAGCTGGCAGGCGAGAGCCGGGTGCCGGCGCTGCCGCCGGGCTCCGGAGTGTCCCACCCCAGGGCTCGGCTGGAGCCGGGGACGAGGTTCTGGCGGCGGGTGAATTCACGGACGAGGGAACGTTCCGCCGTTCCCCCGTTCCACCGTTCGATCATCCACTCCGCAAACGTGAGCAGATCCTCGGCCGAGCCGAACAGTCCGGCATGACCCGAGATCCCGCCGAGAGCGGCCGCGTTCTCGTCGTGGACCTCTCCGCGGAGCACGCGTCCTCGCCAGGGGTCGAGCTCGGTTGGAGCGATTCGGTCCTGCCACGAGGCAGGAGGCAGGTAGCCGGTCGATGTCATGCCCAGCGGAGAGAAGACCTCCTGCGCCAGGAAGGCGTCGAGCCTTTGCTGGTACACGCTCTCGAGTACGCGGGTGAGCACGATGATTCCCAGATCAGAGTACAGATCGGCGGTACCAGGAGGTGAGACCAGCGGAGTGCCGGCGGCCAATGCGAAGGCCTCCTCCCGAGTCCCGGCTTCCTGGTACAGCGGACGCCACGCCGGAAGTCCGCTCGCGTGGGCGAGCAGCATTCGAACCGTCACCGCCTGCTTGCCGGGCCCGGCAAACTCCGGCAGGTAGCGCTGCACCGGAGCATCGAGCACAAGCAGCCCACGCTCCACCGCTAGCATGGCCGCGGTGGCGAGGCCCACGACTTTAGTGAGCGAGGCAAGGTCGTAGATCGTGGTTCCGCCGGGACGTTGCGGCTCGTCCGCACCGAGCTGGCCGCTGCCATAGATGAACCGCTCTCCGTTTCGGGTCACGGCAAGGACTGCTCCGGGCGCCGCGCCCTCGGCCAGGGCTGAATCAAGGAGCGCTATCACCGGCTGCCAATTAGTCCGGGTGAGCGGCACAGGGTCGGCTACGAAGTCGGTTGAGGAGGCACAGGCCTGAATGAGAAGTGCAATGGCAGTCCAGCCATGACTCACTGGACTTCCCGCTGCAGCCCCCACCCCCGCGGGTAGTTCGGCGGAATCGAGATGGGAAGTTGACCGGTAATGGAGGTGGCGCCGGCCAGCGCTCTTCCTACTGCCTGTTCGGCCACTGAATTGGCCCTCCAGGCGATCAGGTATGACCAGACTTCCGGGATGCCGCTTATGAGATAGGGGTTTCCCAGCGAGACCAGCACCGTAGGCCGGGCCCTGGAGGTGAGCGTCATCAGTGTAACCAGCGAGTCGGGCAGCCCCAGCGTACCCCGTGACTCGGTCGGCTTGTCCGATGCCACGAAGACCGTGACGGGATTGCGCGCTATTACGGTGCGGGCGGAGTCGTAACTGGCCGGTCCGCTCGCGGGCCACAACTTGAACATGGTCACCGGAAAGCCGCGACTCCGTAGCTCCGAGGCGAGGGCATTGCCGATGGCGCGGTTATTGTCGTCGCCATAAGTGATGAGACTGAGCGGCCGCCGCGTACTCTTGAGCCCATGCACCGTCCCATTCTGGTCTTTGACCAGAACCAGCGAGCGCGATGCCATCTTGTGGGCTGCATCCTTGAATTCGGCCCGGCCCACGACCGCAGGAATGCTGTCGAGCGGAACGGTCCGGCGAACAAA
>DASPKB010000287.1:0-2519 GCA_035628315.1 Gemmatimonadales bacterium
TGTACAATCCCGGCCGGATCAAGGGGCCGATGGCTCGAGGTGCCGACGGCAAGTTCCAGGAGATTACCTGGGATGATGCCATTGCTCGGCTGGCCGCTAGAGTGGAAGCGGCGGGCAACCGCGTCGCTGCGATCTCCGGCGCCGGGCGGGGCACCTTCTCCGATCTTCTGGCCGACTGGACCGGCACTCTCGGTGGCCGGGTGGTCCGCTACGAGCCGTTCGGCTCGGAGCCCATGCGGGCGGCCAATCGTCAGGTGTTCGGAGTAGACCAGCTCGCCACCCACGATTTCGCCAAAGCCAGGCACATCGTCTCTTTCGGCGCCGACTTCCTCGAGTCCTGGCCCGGATCGATCGAGCATCAGCGCGGGTTTGCCCAGTCCCACGGGTTCAGCTCAGGCGGCATGGCCAAGTTCGTTTATCTGGCGCCGCGCCGCGACCTGACCGGGCTCAACGCCGACGAATGGCATGCTGTGCGGCCCGGCTCGGAAGCCGCGCTGGCGTTGACCATGGCCAACCTGGTGCTCGGCGAGCGGGGCGGCGAGGCGGCGCTTCGCAATGCGCTCGCCTCCTACACACCCGAGTTCGCGGCCAAAGAGACCGGCTTACCAGCCGGGGTGGTACAGCGGCTCGCACGCGAGTTCGCGGCTGCCCGTCCCAGTCTCGCGGTTGCGGGCGGCGTCGGGAATCAGCACGCCGGCTCGGTTGAGCTGGGCGCGGCGGTTAACCTGCTCAACTACGTAGCCGGCAACGTGGGGCAGACGGTGGTCTTCGGAGCAGATCCCGAGGTTAGCGACGGCTACGCTGCTCTCGATGCCTTGCTCAAATCAGTGGATGCCGGACAGGTGGCGGTCTTGCTGGTGCATGATGCAAACCCAGCCTACACGCTGCCGCGTTCCAGCCGCTTCGCCGAGCGCCTCCAAAAGGTCGGGTTCAAGGTCTCCACCTCGATGTACCTCGATGAGACTGCGACCCTCTGCGACCTGCTCCTCCCGCAGCATCATGCGCTGGAACGGTGGGACGACCTCCGGCCAAAGGCTGGCGTATACAACCTGATGCAGCCCGTCATGGAGCCGGTGTTCAATACGCTTCCGGCGGGAGACGTGCTGCTGCGCACCGCAAAGAAGATGGGTGGAGCGCTCGCGTCGCGGTTCCCCGCGGCGACCTACCAGGCCCACCTGCAGAGCCGCTGGCAGGCATTAGCCGCCGGACGGCGGGAGGCTGATTTCCCCGCCTTCTGGCATGCGGCGCTTCAGCGGGGCGGCGTATTCGGCGACGCTCCTGCTGCCCGCGTGGCATTGGCCGCGGGCGCCGGGGGTGCCAGGTATTCTCCTCCCCGGTTCGAAGGCGACGGACAATACGTGCTGGCGCCGTACCCCCACGGGATGCTCTATGATGGGCGCGGCGCAAACAAACCGTGGCTGCTGGAGAACGGCGATCCCGTCACCAAGATCACCTGGCACTCGTGGGTGGAGATCCACCCAGACACGGCTCGGGCACTCGACGTTCGCAACGGTGAGGTCCTCCGCATCACCTCTTCCCACGGTGCGATCGAGGCGCCGGTATATGTCTACCCCGGCGTTCACCCGAGAGTCGTAGCCATGCCGCTCGGGCTGGGGCACACCGCCTACGGCGAATTTGCCCGGGGGCGCGGGGTCAATCCTCTGGATCTGCTCGGTGCGCCGTCGGGGCAGTTCCTCGCCTATACCTCGACCCGGGTTTCGCTCGCCAAAACCGGCACCTACAAGCGGCTCGCCACCACAGAAGGCACGCCCCGGCAGCTGGGGCGGGGCATTGCCGAGGCCATATCGCTCGACGCCGCCCAGAAGGGGCTCACCATCGAGCAGGCGTACATCGCCGCGGGTCGCGGCAAGCACGAGGTGAACACCGAGCGGGAGGTCGAAGCGATTGCGGGGTGGAGCAACGAGCAGGCAGAAGCCACCCAGTACGGCGACTATGCCGTGGACAATCCTCGTTGGGGCATGGCGATCGATCTCGCCAAGTGTACCGGGTGCCAGGCCTGCGTCACCGCCTGTTACGCCGAGAACAACATTCCGACCGTGGGAGAAGGAGAGATCCACAAGGGTCGGGAGATGACCTGGATTCGCATCGAGCGCTACTGGGATGAGACGGGGGAGGGGGCCAGCAAAGCCAACGCGCGTTTCGTCCCGATGCTCTGCCAGCACTGCACCAACGCGCCGTGCGAGCCGGTCTGCCCGGTGTACGCCGCCTACCACACGGCAGACGGCCTGAACGGTCAGGTGTACAATCGCTGCGTAGGTACCCGTTACTGCGCCAACAACTGTCCCTACAAGGTTCGCTACTTCAACTGGTACAAGTACAACGAGATGTCGTGGCCGGACCCGCTGCACCTCCAGCTCAATCCGGACGTCACCGTGAGAGCTCGCGGCGTGATGGAGAAGTGCACCTTCTGCATCCAGCGAATTCGGGGTACCCAGAACAAGGCACGCCTGGAGGACCGCCCCATTCGCGACGGTGAGTTCACGACTGCCTGTGCCCAG
>DASPKB010000288.1:0-6071 GCA_035628315.1 Gemmatimonadales bacterium
AAGGGTCTGGCCCTGCTCACGGTGGACGACCGGCATCAGAAGCTGTTCGACAAGGTTATCCAGGGTCTGCTTCGGTTAGTGGCCGAGAACGAGGAGCTGATTCGCCAGCGGATCCGGGAGGAGAGTCCCTGGTGGGTTCCGGGCGTGGTAGACGACCGGATCCACCGCAAAGTTCTCGGTGGTATCGAGCGGACCCTGTTCGAGGTAGCAGAGGATCCCGACCACCCGCTGCGGCACCAGTTCGACGAGCTGCTGGCCGACTGGATGATTCAGCTCAAGGACTCTCCCGAGGTGATCGCCCGCGCGGAAGCGATCAAGCAGCAGGTGCTCGATCCCGAGACCAGCGGCCGCCTGGCCGCTTCACTCTGGCAGGAGTTGAAGAGCATTCTTCGCCGTCAGGGTGCAGCCGCCGACGAGGGAGCGGCCGGCGGGGTGGCCAAAGGTCTCGCGGCGCTCGGCTCGGCTGCGCTGGAAGACGAGGCCCTGCTGGAAAAGATCGATGGCTGGGTGATCGGGGCGGTGTTGCGGGTGGTGGAGCAGCACCGGGGCGAGGTAGGCCAGCTGATCGCCCAAACGGTGAGCTCCTGGGATCCGGACGAGACTACCCGCCGCATCGAGCTGCTGGTGGGCCGGGATCTTCAGTTCATCCGCATCAACGGTACCCTGGTCGGCGGTCTTGTGGGGCTACTGATCTACACGGCGAGCCAGTTCTTCTAGGCTGACGTTGCTATGGATGCTGGTTATTTGCCGATGGACGGACGCGGCAGGTTGGCCCATCCGCTCCAATCGGAGGGCGCCAGTACGTAACGCGTAGCCGGTCTTCCATCCACCTCCAGATTGTCTACGGCGCTCCGATATCCCTTCCGCGTGGTAGTCCGAAGTTTTTCTCCGTAGAGATGAACGAAGCTGTCGGCTGCACGCTGCTCGTCCCAGACCACGTACCACACCAGCGCCGGTCCCGCCGCCGAGCGAGACACCCGGTAGCGGTCGCCGCCCCAGCCGACCGGACTCCTCACCCGGACTTCGTTTGCCCCGGTGAGCCGAGCCATGAGGACGCGAATCTCACTCTCACCCAGCACGTCTTCGTACAGCACGTCGGGCGCTGATGGGAAGGCAAGCGAGACGGGAACATCGCGTTTCGCGTACCGCTCGGGGTGAAGCACCTGCTCGGTTGAAACGGGGAGCCTGGGCCCGTAGGGAACGGAGTCTCGAAAGGGTGAGGTCTCCCACCAGTGCATGAACTCCGCCCCGGCCAGATACGGAAAGATCAACGCCTCCCGTACCACGAGCGGCGCCCTGCCAAAGACCGGCATTGCTGCCTGGCCGCCGCGGATCTGAGCCCCATACTCCTTCCAGAACTCGGGGTCCTGGGTGGGGTCGGCACCCGGCGGGAAGAGCGCCTTCATTCCTGCCAGCGTTGCCTGACCCTCCAGGATCGATTGGGCAGCGGCGAGCCGATCGTTGTTCGACTTGTCGCTGAGGATGGAGTCCAGGTTCATCCGCTCTCCCTGGAGAGCGTGAACCATCTCGTGCGCCACCACAACCCGGAGCTGGGTGGGATCGGCGCCGCTCACCCCGAACAGCATGGCCGAATCGGGATCGTAGTACCCGGCGACTTGTTCGCTGTACAGCTCGAGCAGCATCGGCCGGAGATCCAGCGAGTCCGGGAGCAAGCCGAAGAGCCGGTACGCCGTCTCCAGGCCCTCCAGCTTAGAGGCGGGCAGCTCGTCATCGAGCTTGTGGAGGAGGTACTCGCGCACCTGCTGGCGGCTACGCATCGCCGAGCGCGGGGGCGATTTGAACTCGAGCCCGGTGGCCCGCTCCACTCGGCCGCGAAGACTGTCCACCAGCCGACTCAGCGTGTCCGGCCCAGCCGGCTGCGGCCGCTCCCCTCGGCAGCCCATGGCCGCCATCAGCAGGCCAATCAAGATTCCGATCCGCCTCACACCCACCTCAGCAGTCTCGAGTACTCCAGCACGAAGTCCCGCACGGCGGGCATGGCGCCCGATAACGTGAGCAGCCCGGCCGCCGCCGCCAGTCCCACGCCGAAGGGGAGGTATCCCTCCGATTCAAGTCCTTCCGCCGTTTCGGGAGAGGCAACCAGGCTAACCCGGCGAGCATACCAGAGCACCGAGCCCGCAAGCAGCAGTCCAAGGATGAGTCTCGGCAGGCTGAGACCGGCCGCCAGCGCAATGCCAATGGCAGCGCCAAGCAGTCCGCGGACACTCAGCCATGAGTAGTGGGAGAATCTGGCAGGCAGGAGGAAGGCAGCGTAGTACGCCACGCCGGCGGCGAGCAAGGCGTCGAAGATGATTGAAAGCGCCTGGCCGGTGATGCCCATGCCCACCGACCCGGCCAGCAGCAGGATCGGCACCACTCCCGCTGCGAACAGCCTGGCCACCATGCTCCAACGGAACCGCCTCTGTGGAGCCGGAGTCCTCAGGTCGAACGCGAGTTCCAGCTCGGTCTGCAGCGGAAGAGCCGGCCTGCGGCGCGGCAGCAGAGCCTTCACCAGAAACAGAAGGGTACTTATTACCGCACCGATCAGAAGCACAGGCAGGATGGCCTCCCACCCGAGAAACGCCCCGATCATCCCCATAAGTGCGCAGTCCCCACCACCCATCGCTTCCTGCCCAGCTGCCAGCTCCGACAGCTCACCGATCAGAAGCACTGCGCCGGCTCCGACCAGTGCGCCTTGCACGCTGTCCAGCCCCATAGCTGGATCGGTCCAGGCGGCCAGTGCAATGGCTATGAAAGTCCCGCCGATTGAAAACTCGTGGGGGATGATGTAGGCTCGCGCGTCGGTCATCGCGATGCCGAGCAGGAGCGTGCCCAGGGTGCCGTCCCGAAGCGTCTCCAGGCTCACGCCATGCCGCCACGCCATGTAGGCCCAGATGCCCGCGGTTGCCAGCTCGATCAGCGGATACTGCACCGAGATCTGCTGGCCGCAGTTGCGGCACCGCCCCCGGAGAATGATCCAGGAGAAGACCGGTATGTTGTCGTACCAGGCGAGCCCGCGCCCACATCGAGGGCAGCGGGACCGTGGACTCACGACTGATTGCTTCGGCTCTGCGCCCCAGCGCAGAATGCAAACGTTCAGGAAGCTGCCGATTATCGCGCCGAACACCGCCGCGACGATGATCTCGAACCCCGGCGGGAACTCAGCGCCCACGGTTCAGCTCGTAGAGCAGAATTCCCGCGGCGACTGCCACGTTGAGTGACTCGACTGCGTTCGCCAGTGGGATGGCTACGCGACGGCTGGCTGCCGCCTCCAGGGTCGGGCTCACGCCGGCGCCCTCGTTCCCCAGCACCAGCGCGATCGAAGGACGCTCTTTTTGGAGCAGGCGCTCCGGCTGCTCGCCGGTCGCATCGGCCACCCATAACTCGGCGTGCTTGAGTCCGGCCCAAGCCAGGAACTCTTCTGACGTAGACGTAACGGCGGGGAGCCGAAAGCTAGCTCCCATGGCGGAGCGGATGACCTTCGGGTTGGTCAGATCCGCGGTACCCTTGAGCGCGACGACCCCGGCCGCGCCGAGTCCAAGAGCGGTACGGAGCATGGTCCCAACATTGCCCGGGTCCTGCACGCTATCGAGTACGAGAAGGCTGCTGCCCGGTGTAAGGTGAATGTCGTTCAGGGTCCACTGCCTGGGCTCGATGATCGCCACCACGCCTTGCGGATGCTCGGTGTCGGCCAGCGCCTCCAGCTCGGTGTCGGCCACGTCTTCGGTTCGAATGCTGCGCTCCGCCAGTGATGCTTTGAGTGTTTTTCCCCGGGTAGTACTTTCCAGCGCCGGAGACACCGCCGCGCCTCGTATCGCAATGCCGCCGGCCAGCGCCTCCTCCACGAGACGAACACCCTCGGCCAGAGCCAGGCCACGCCGCTCGCGTCCGCGGCGGCGGTGCAAGTCTCGGATCAGCGTCTGAAGGGAGCTGCTCATGCAGGTGCCCGCCCTATGAAGATCGCGCTCACGATCGCCGGATCCGACTCCGGCGGAGGCGCCGGCATCCAGGCGGATCTCAAGACGTTCCAGCAGTTCGGCGTGTTCGGAACTTCAGTCATCGTCGCCCTGACCGCTCAGAACACCCGGGAAGTGCGCGCAGTGGAAACCGTGCCCGAGAGCATGGTTAGCGCCCAGCTCACCGCACTGGCCGAGGATCTCCCGCCGGCTGCTCTCAAAACCGGGATGCTGGCGGAAGCCCGCCTGGTCCGCCTGGTATCGCGCGCCATCCGGGAGAACGGCTGGAGCCCGCTGGTCGTGGACCCGGTCATGGTGTCGACCTCGGGCGCCCGCCTGCTCAGCACCGAAGCGGAGGAGGTGGTGCGCGAGGATCTGCTGCCGCTGGCCGCTCTGGTTACACCGAACCTCGACGAGGCCGCGATCCTGACCGGCCGCGTGGTACACGATGTTCCCACGATGGAGCGAGCTGGCGCCACCCTGCTCCGGTTCGGTGCGGCTGCCGCGCTCATCAAAGGCGGCCACCTCAGCGGAGAGACCATTACCGACGTGCTGGTGACGCCATCCGGGGTCCGCCACTTCAGCCATCCGCGAATTGACACCGGATCGGTGCATGGCACCGGCTGTACTCTCTCATCTGCCATCACCGCGGGTCTGGCCCTTGGGCGGCCGCTCGAGCGTGCGGTGGAAGACGGGCTCGACTTTGTGCACCGGGCCATTGCGGCGGCGCCGGGACTCGGGGGCGGGCATGGTCCGCTCAATCACATGGTGCCGCCCCCTACAGCCGCTCGATAACACCCTCGATCAGTCCGCCCAGCTCGGCACTTACTCGCTTCGCGGTCTCCAGTACTTCCTCGTGATTCAACTTGGTCGGCGAGAGTCCCGAGGCCAGGTTCGTGACCACCGAGAAGCCGAGACAGCGGATCCCGCGCGCGCGCGCCGCGATTACTTCGACCACTGTCGACATTCCGACGGCATCGGCTCCCAGCCGCTCCAGCATCCGGATCTCGGCCGGCGTCTCGAAGCTCGGCCCCAGCAACTGGACGTAGACCCCCTCCTGAAGCGCGATGCGCCTTTCGACCGCCACTGCCCGGGCGACATCCCGGAGTGACCGGTCATAGGGATCTGACATGTCAGGGAACCGTTCCTCACCGTCCAGCACCCTCCCAATCAGCGGATTTCGGAAGGTCAGGTTGATGTGGTCGGCGATCAGCATGACGGTCCCGGAGGAGAAGGTTCGGCGGATTCCGCCCGCGGCATTAGTCAGGAGCACCGTGTCTATGCCGAGGGTAGCAAAAACCCGCGCCGGGAGCGCGGCGGTTGCAGGCGAGTGGCCCTCATATAGATGGAAGCGGCCGCTCTGGGCCAGCACTTCCTTTCCGGCGAAGCGGCCAACCACCAGCTCGCCGCCGTGCCCCACAACGGTGGGCTCGGGAAAGCCGGGGATTTCACCGTAGGGAATGCGGACCGCATTGCTGACCCGGTCGGCCAGGTAGCCCAGCCCGGAGCCGAGGACGATGCCGATCCGGGGGCGCCGCTTGCCCCAGCGTTCGCGAATGGCTTCGGCTGCAGCTTCGACGTCGCTCACCGGGTGCGATCCCTATCGGAGATGTTGCCACTGACATGACGCTTCTGGGGGAGGATCAGGCTCTCGCTCCGGTCATAACCGGACATCAGAGCAGAATTCCGGCAATTGTCGCCGAAAGAAAGTTCGCCAGCGTTCCGGCGAGCATGGCCCGAATGCCCAGCCGGGCGAGGTCGCGCTTGCGCTCCGGCACCAGCGCGCCGATCCCGCCCAGCTGAATTCCGACCGAGCTGAAGTTCGCGAACCCCGCCAGCGCGAACGAAGCTATGGTGAAAGACCGCGGATCCAATTGTCCCTTCAGCGGCCCCAGCTCGGCGTACGCGATGAACTCGTTAAGCACCATGCGGGTGCCCAGGAGGCTCCCGATCGTCCCACTGTCATGCCACGGCACGCCCATGATCCAGGCAATGGGACGGAACACCCAGCCGAGTACGGTCTGCAGGTTCTGGGGGAACCACTCGGCGTAATGGTGAATCGCGGCAAAGCCGCCGTTCAGCAGCGCGACCAGCGCCACGAACGCCACCAACATC
>DASPKB010000289.1:0-5930 GCA_035628315.1 Gemmatimonadales bacterium
TACGAGTTTCAGATGGCGCTGATGAACCGGCAGCTGCATCCCTCGCTCGAAACGGTGTTTCTCGTGCCGGCCGTAGACCTGACCTACCTGAGCTCCAGCCTGGTTCGCGAGGTCGCCAAGTTCGGTGGCGATGTGAAGCCGTTGGTGCACCCCGCCGTAGCCGCCGCACTGTCCCGGAGGTTTCGCTCGTGAGTTTCCGGTCGCAGCTGGTGCAGCGGGCGGCAGGCCGGAATGCCCGCATAGTGCTCTGCGAAGGTGAAGATCCTCGGGTCCGGGCGGCGGTCGAGCGGTTGCGGGCCGAAAAGGTCGTGCAGCCGATCGTCCTCGGCGGAGATGGACTCGATCCCGCAAAGGACAAACGGCTGGGCCGCATCGCGCAGTACCTCCGGGAGCGCCGGCCCGACCGGATCCGGGATGGCGTGCATGCGCTGGACGTCGCCGCCGATCCGGTGAACTTCGGCGCGGCACTGGTAGCGCTGGGGGAGGCCGATGGCTGCGTGGCGGGTGCGGTATGTCCCACCGGGGACGTTGTCCGGGCGGCACTCTGGGCCATCGGCACCGCTCCCGGGGTCAGCCTGGTCAGCTCTTCCTTCTATATGGTGGTTCCCGGCGGCGACACCGTGCTCACGTTTACCGACTGCGCCGTGGTGCCGGAGCCCACGCCGGGACAGCTGGCGGAAATAGCACTCGCCGCCGCGCGCGACCGATCCCGCCTGGTCGGAGATTTGCCGCGCGTAGCCTTCCTCTCGTACAGCAGCAAGGGGAGTGCGGAAGGACCCCATGTCGCGCGAGTACAGGAGGCCGCCGCGCACTTTCAGCAGCTGGCGCCCAATATTCTCTCCGATGGAGAACTGCAGGCCGACGCGGCCCTCAGTCAGGAGGTGGGCGAGCGCAAGGCGCCGGGCTCACCAGTGGCGGGGCGAGCCAACGTGCTGGTCTTTCCCGATCTCGACGCCGGGAATATCGGATACAAGCTGGTGCAGCGGGTCGGTGGTGCGGTGGCCATCGGCCCTATTCTCCAGGGGCTGGCGCGCCCCATGGCCGACCTGTCGCGTGGCGCCACCCCGGATGATATTGTCGAGGTTACCGCCATGGTGGCATTACAATCCGATGGAGCCAGGTGAGGGAGAGTTCGATGGGGTTCAGTGAAAGCAAGGGTTCGGGCGGCGTCACCGTGGTGCAGGTAGATGGTCAGCTGATCATCGGCAATCGTCACGAGCTGAAGGACCTGATCCAGGCAGCGCTCGATCGGGGTGACCGGCGCCTGCTGGTGGATTTCTCCCGGACCGGATACATCGATTCCTCCGGCCTGGGAGCCCTGGTGTCCATCTCCAAGCGGGTCCGCGAGGCCGGTGGAGAGCTGCGGCTGTCGGGATTAAACGATGATCTCCGCTCCCTCTTTGAGCTGACCAAGCTCGACACCCTGTTCGCTATCACTGAGACATCCGAGCAGGCTCTCACCAGCTTTTAGCTGTCGGGATGACCTCGCCGCTCCGCCTCTGTGTTCGCCGGTCTGCCGTCCCGAACAGTGTGGGTGCCGCCACCGAAGTCACGCTCCGGCTCCCGAGCGATGTAGACTGCATTGAGGAAGCAGTCGAGCTGGTGACTCGCCATTGCCTAGCCGGACACGCGGCCAGCGGGACAATCCGGTTCCGACTGCGTGTGGTGCTCTCCGAGGCTCTGAGCAACGCCATCTTGCGAGGGAACTGTGAAGATCGCACCAAGTGGGTGGAGGTGCGTGCCGAGCTGGTTCCCGATTGCATCAAGGTCTACGTGACCGACGAAGGCTGCGGCTTTGATCCCGACAGTGTTCCGGAGCCGCTCGAGCCGTCACATCTGGACGAGGCCGGCGGCCGGGGTCTTTTCCTCATCAGGAAACTCGTCGACGCGGTCCAGTTCAACGAGCAAGGAAATTCCATCTGCATGATACTGCGCCGCTCGTAGGGCGCCTCGATCAGGTGTTGCACGCGCTGGGCGCACTCGTCCACGGACGGGTGCGGCTGTGGCGCGTGGAACAGCGGACCCTGCGCTTGGCTGCCGGCACGGATCCGGGGTGGGCACCAGCCCTCCCGGCGAAAGCCGGTTTCGTCGAGACCGAGGGAGGTACCGCCTGGCTGCAGCCGGTTCCCGGCGCTCCGGGAGTCTGGCTCGAAGTGGCCGAACGTGAGGCCGAGGTGGTGGAGGAGGTGGCTCGACGGGTTGTCCCGGTGGTAGGAGCGCTCCTAGAGTCGGAGCGGCAGCGCGCCCATGTGGCGGAGGAGCTCGCCGGCCGCTACGAAGAAATCGACCTGCTCTACGCGATCAGCGAAATCCTCGGTCGTACGGTCCGGCTGGACGAAGCAGCGCAGATCATCGTGCGGGAAGTGAGTGCCGTGGTTGGGGCGCGCCGGGCCTCGATCATGGTGTACGAGGAAGCCACTCGCACTCTGCGCACGGTAGCGGCGCGGGGGTTTGCAGCTGACGGATTGGAGCCGGTTCCGGTCGATGACGACTGCTCGGTCGCGGCCCGGGTCTTTCGCGAACAGCGCGTCATTACGTTCGACCCGACAAACCCTGATTCGATTGCCCCGGACTGCGGAGATGCCCGCGGCTACCGGGGCCACTCGTTCATCAGCGTGCCCATTTGTTATGCGGCTCCGGCCACGGGTCTCCGCTGTGTTGGCGTGATCAACCTGACCGACCGTATCGGCGGAGACCGTTTCACTCTCGATGACCGTAAGCTGGTGAGCGCGGTCGCCAACCAGATCGGGGCCGCGGTGGAAAACGCCAGGCTGGTCGACCGAGATCTTCAGCAGCAGCGGCTCCAGCGGGAGCTGGAGCTGGCGCACGACCTCCAGCTCAAGCTGCTGCCTTCGCCATCGGTGCTCCAGGGCGATGCGGAGGTGGCCGCGCGATGCCTGCCGGCGGACTCGGTAGGTGGTGATTTCTACACTTTCAGCCGGCTGGGCCGCGGGCGTGTCGGTGTCATGCTGGGCGATGTGGCGTCACACGGGTTCTCCGCGGCACTGGTAATGGCGCTAGTGATGTCTGCTGCGGGTATTCATGCTGCCGCCGAGGCCACGCCGGATGAGACCCTCGCCGCCCTGCTCGACAGCCTCTCCACCGAGCTGGCCCAGACCGAGATGCACTTCAGCGTGTTCTACGGCGTACTGGATCCCCGCGCGAGCCGCCTCTCCTATGCCAATGCCGGTCATCCTCACGCCTTTCGAGTACCGCGCAGCGGATCCCCGGAACGTCTGGAGGCAACGGCACCACCACTCGGTCTCGCCGCGATTGGGACCATCCAGCGCCGCCAGGTCGAGTGGAAGCCGGGTTCGGACCTGCTGGTGCTCTGGACCGACGGACTGGTGGACGCGCCGAACGAGGCCGGAGAAACTTTCGGTGAGACCCGGTTGCTCGATATCATCACCAGCCGTCGAACCGACTCTCCCGAAGCCATAGTGCAGGCAGCGCTGCAGGCCGCCGATGAGTTTGGCGTTCTCCCGAGCGACGACCGGACGCTGCTGGTGATGCGGATCTGACGTGCCCCGGGCCAAGCGCCGCCTGGGTCAGCACTTTCTCACCGATCCCAGGATCTTGGCCCGGATCGCTGATGCGCTGGAGGCGCGCCGCGGAGACACCGTGCTGGAGATCGGCCCCGGCCCTGGTGGACTCACCGGTGCGTTGCTGGAGCGAGCCGGGCGAGTTGTCGCCATCGAAAAAGACGCCGAGATGGTGGAGCCGCTCCGGTCCAGGTATCCAGCTCTCGAGCTGGTCCATGGCGATGCGCTGGATCTCGACTGGCACTCGCTCACCGGCGTCCCGTTCCTCGTGGCCGGAAACATTCCCTACAACATCACCTCGCCTCTCCTGGACAAGGCTCTTACGCCGCCGCCTCCGCTCCGGGTTGTCTTTCTGGTTCAAAAGGAAGTCGCCGAGCGGGTGACGGCCGCTCCCGGAACGGCGGAGTACGGAGCGCTCACGGTAGGGCTGCAGAGCGCGGTCACAGCCGAGCGTCTGTTCACCGTGCCCGCCGGTGCGTTCAACCCGCGACCCAAGGTCGACTCCGCGGTGCTGCGGCTGACTCCCAGAGACAACCCGCTGGTTGCGGCGCCTGAGCGGGAGACTTTTCGGGCGATGGTGGTTGGACTGTTCGGCTACCGGCGCAAACAGATCGGTCGCGGACTTCGGGAGCTGACCGGCTGGGACAGCCCGCGGGTTCTGGCGCTGCTCGGCGAAGCCTCACTGGTGGAGTCCGCGCGTCCCGAGGTTCTGACGCCGGCCGATTTCGTGCGACTGCACCGCTCGCTCGTTGACGGAGGGTGGACAGGGCGGTAGGTTTGTGAAACATTTCACATAACCTCCGCATGCGCAAAGTTGCCGAGTCCACCGTCCGCCGCCTCTCACTCTATCTCCGATTTCTGGAGGAGTTCGAAGGGCAGGGCATCGATACGGTCAGCTCGAACGCACTCGCGGCACGCGGCGCTACCACCTCTGCCCAGGTCCGGAAGGATTTGTCGTTCTTCGGCTCGTTTGGGAAGCGCGGTCTCGGCTACCCGGTGCCGGAGCTGGCAGACCGGCTGCGCCAGATTCTGGGGCTCAAGCGGCGGTACCGGGTTGGGGTGATCGGCGCAGGGAAGATCGGGAGCGCACTGGTTCAGTACCGGGGCTTCAAGCAGCGCGGCTTCGACATCGTCGCCATCTTCGACAGCGATCCCTCCAAGATCGGCCGCCAGTGGAACGGCTTGACCGTGCTCGACATTGCGGTGCTGGAGAAAGAGCTGGCTAGGAGGCCACTCGACATGGCGGTCCTGGTTGTACCGGCGGACGTGGCGCAGACGGTAACGGAGCGTCTGGTTGCCCTCCAGGTGAAAGCCATTCTGAACTTCGCGCCGGTGCAGCTCTCGGTACCGCCCGATGTGGAGGTCAAAAACGTCAACCTCGCTCTCGAGCTGGAGACGTTGAGTTACGCGTTGGCCAGCCGGTGACAGATGCAGCTCCTTCTTGGTGTCCTCCTCCTGGCTTGGCTCCCCGGAACCATCGCAGCACAACAAGAGCACTATGACCTGATAATCCGGAACGGCCGCATCATCGATGGCACCGGCTCTCCCTGGTACTCGGGAGAGATCGGGATCAGAGAGGGCCGCATCGCTCAGATCAGATCCCGGATTCAGGGCGAGGCCAGGCGAACGATCGATGCAGCGGGCATGGTGGTCACGCCGGGCTTCATCGACATGCTGGGACAATCGGATCTGACGATCCTGGTCAGCCCCCAGCTCCCATCCAAGATTTTCCAGGGCATAACTACCGAGTTTACCGGCGAGGGTGGCAGTGTCGCACCGCTCAACGACCGCATCATTGCCTCAGACCGGCTCGGCTATGAGCGCTTGAAGATCACACCCGACTGGCGGACCATGGGCGAATATTTCGCCCGACTGGAGCGCCAGGGCATCGGGATCAACGTGGGTCACTACGTCGGAGCGACTCAGGTCCGAAGAATGGTGCTGGGCGACGACGACAGGCAGCCTACCGGGCGCCAGTTGGAACAAATGCAGAAGTTGGTGGGTGATGCGATGCGCGACGGGGCAGCCGGTCTTTCCACCTCTTTGCAGTACCCACCAGCGCCATATGCCCAAACCGACGAGCTGATCGCCCTGGCTCGGGAGGCGGCACGGCACGGTGGCGTGTATGCGACCCACATGCGTTCTGAATCGAACGAGATCCTGTCGGCTCTGGCGGAGGCAATTCGGATCGGTCGCGAGGCCCGCATTCCGGTGGAAATCTGGCATCTCAAGGTGGCGGGTAAGCAGAACTGGGGCCGGATGCCGGAGGTAATTGCGGTGATCGACTCCGCCCGTCGTACTGGCGTGGACATCGCAGCGGATACCTACGCCTACCCGGCGTGGTTCAACTCGCTCTCGGCGATGGTGCCGCCGTGGGCGCACGACGGC